>CADBNX010000250.1 GCA_902796115.1 uncultured Eubacteriales bacterium | reverse complement strand
TGATCGCAGCGGCGGGACGAGCGCCGCCCCTGGCCTTCGGAAGCTCACGCAGCGCGCCGGTCTTTGCCTTGTTCAGGAAGGGCAGGCGCATAAGCAGCTGGGCAACAGGCACCAGCAGCAGCACAAAGCCGACCAGGGCCAGACATTCGAAGATTTCTTTCCACAGCCAGATCTGTTTTCCGGCTTCGATTTCCGCGACGCCGGTATCGAAATTCCTGAACGCTTCTTCATAGAATTCGACCGCGGAAGCGGTGGTGACGGTGGAGAAGTGGTTCATCGGATGGGTCTGGTAGGGCTGATAGATGATGCGCCTGCCGCCGTCCGAGGTTTCGTACCACACACCGGCTTCGGGCGCTTCCTGCTGCAGGAAGGCCTTGCCTTCGTCCGTGCCCACATAGTTCTTTTTCCGCACCGTGCCGAAGGGCGCGGCGGGATCGTTGAAGAAGAATTCGTCAAACTGCGCGGCCACCTTGCCCAGTGTGCGGCCGCCGCCGTTCGCATCCGCCACGGCGACATTTACGCCGAAGAAGCCGGTATAGGAGAAGTCCGCGCCTTCCGTCAGGGAAGCGTAAATCTTCCGGATGCCGGTCGCCTGGAAATCCTGCTCGTCATGCCATACGGCGTAGGCGCTGGAGAAGCCGCCCATCGAATGGCCGGTGACGCCGATGATGCCGTTGCCGTTTTCATCCTTGAGCACATAGGGCTGCTCATAGGCGTACTGCACGGCGTCGTACTGGCTGTTGAGCCAGAACTTGCTCCACAGCGAGAAGAAATCCGTCCCGCCGTATTTGCTGCTGTCGAACGTGGAATGGCCATGAACGTACTGGTCCATCGCGAATACAACGTATCCGCGGCGGGAAAGCTCAATGGCGTTCGCATCCTGCATTTCGGCAGAATTGAGATAGCCGTGGGTGACCACGACCGCGGGACGCGGATTCTCCGCCGTAGCCGTCTTCGGCTTATAGAGCAGTCCGCTCAGGGTGCCGTTTTCCGTTTTGACGCTGAAACGGCTGACCTCCACCGTACCGTTGCCGGTGTTGTAAACGGACGCCAGCAGGCTGCCCGCCAGAATCAGCACCAGCGCGACGCAGAGTACACTGAGTGTCTTTTTCATGGTATTCTCTCCCTTTTTTTGATGATGGTGTGCAAAACACACCTGGATTAGAATACCATTCTTATACCAATCTGACCAGTCTTTTGTACATTTTTTGCATTTTTTCAGGATTCACTGTCGCTCTCCACGGGAAATACCGTGACGGATTGACTGTATGAAGCGGATTTGTTATGATTCATCTGCGCGGCGATCGCCTGCATCTGCCCGCCTGAATCAGGCAGCAGCTCAGGTTGAACTCTGTTTCTTCAGCAAGCTTTCCACCCTGATACACGCGCGGTCATCCTGTTATGCCGGCGCCTGCCGGAACTCCCGATGACGCCCGAAAGGAAACACGATGCCTGCTCTTACCATCATGATCAAACCCGTTTCCGGCCGCTGCGACATGCGCTGCCGCTACTGCTTTTACGCGGATGAAATGCGCTGCCGCGCCGGGGAAAAGCCCGCGGTGATGCGGGAGGACATCCTGGAAAAAGCGGTGCGGCGCGTGCTGCGCTGCGCGGAAGGCAGCGCGGGTTTCTATTTCCAGGGCGGGGAGCCCACCCTGGCCGGTGTCGGTTTTTTCGAATCCGTACTCCGATTCGAAAAGCAGTACGCCCCGCCGGGGCTTCGCGTGACCAACGCCATCCAGACCAACGCGCTGCACCTGACGGAGGACATGATCGCCTTCCTTGCCCGCAGCGGCTTTCTGGTGGGGGTATCCCTGGACGGCAGCGCCGCGCTGCACGACCGTTACCGCCGCGACGCGCGCGGCGGGGAAACGTGGAGCCGGGTAAAGGAAAACCTGGACCTGATGCTGGCGGCGGGAGCCGAGGCAAACGTGCTCTGCGTGCTCACACAGGACGCGGCGCTGCAGCCGGAGGCAGTCTTCGAAGCGCTCTCTCCCTACCGCTATCTGCAGTTCATTCCCTGCCTGGATCCGCTGAACGGGGAGCGTCAGCCCTGGTCCCTGACCCCGGAGGCCTACGCGCATTTCCTCACCGTCACCTTCGGCCTGTACGAGCGGGCGTATCTGCAGGGAAAAGCGGTCAGCATCCGCACATTTGACAACTGGCTCGCCGTCCTTCTGGGACAGGAACCCGAAAACTGCGCCATGACCGGGCGCTGCGGCACGAGCCTGATGATGGAGAGCGACGGCACGCTCTATCCGTGTGATTTTTACGGAACGGACGAGTGGGCGCTGGGCAATATCCGCGACACCTCCCTGCGGGGCATCCTGCAGTCGGAAAAGGAAAGAGCGTTCCTCACAGCCTCCCTGCCCGTCCCCCCGCAGTGCCGGGAATGCCGCTGGGGCTTCCTCTGCCGGAACGGATGCAGGCGGGAGCGCGGAGAAGACGGCGTCAGCAGGTGGTGCGAGGCGCTGCGCGCATTTTTCCCCGCGGCCTATCCCCGGATGCTGAAACTTACAGAAAGGATCAGATAAGGTCATGGAACAGAAAAGGAACCCGGCCGCGCTTCCGAATCTCGTTTTCATCCTGTCCGACGACCACGGCGCGTGGGCGCTGGGAAAGGAAACGCCGGAGATCCTGACGCCGAATCTGGACCGCATGATCCGGGAAGGCGTATGGTTCCGCAATTTCTTCTGCGCCTCGCCGGTGTGCTCTCCCGCGAGGATGAGCCTGGTCACGGGCAGACTTCCCTCCGCGCACGGCGTGCACGACTGGCTTTCCTCGGGCAATACGGACGCCGAAAAGCTTCCGCCCGATATGCGGGCCGCTTTTCCCCGGGAAAATACCGCCTGCGATTTTCTTTCCGGCATGCCGGAATGCTTTTCCCTGCTGCGCGGCGCGGGATACCGCATGGCGCTGATCGGCAAATGGCACATGGGCGACAGCCTGCGCCCCCGGCCCGGCTTTGACACCTGGATCCCCCTGCTGCGCGGCGGGTGCCGGTATATGCATGCCGACGTATGCGTGGACGGAGCGCCCCGTTTCCTGAACCAATACGTGACCGATTTCTTTTCGGACCGCGCGGCGGAATACCTCGAAAGCCGTCCGCACGGGCCGTTTTTGCTGTGCCTGCACTACACCGCCCCGCACACGCCCTGGAACCATGAAGAGCACCGGCAGGACATCCTGCGGCGCTACGACGGCTGCGCGTTCCGCTGCCATCCCTTCCGCCCGGTGCATCCGGACCAGGTGGAAATGGAAGTGGGCGATACGGACGAAAGACGCAGGTACCTGCTGAAGGGTTATTACGCGGCGATCACCGCGATGGACGAGGGCATCGGCAGGGTACTCGAAGCGCTGGAAAAAACGGGCCTTGCCGAAAACACCGCCGTGTTTTTCTCCGGAGACAACGGCATGAACCTGGGCCAGCACGGCATCTGGGGCAAGGGCAACGGGACCTGGCCGATGAACATGTACGACACTTCGGTGCGCGTGCCCTTCATCGCCTGGGGCGCGGGCATCCGCCGCGGCGCCCGGGTCGAAAACCTGTACAGCCACGTGGACGTGCTGCCCACGCTGTGCGACGCGCTGGGCGCGCCGCTCCCGGGGGGTCTGCCCGGGGAAAGCTTTCTTGAGGAACTCACGAAAGGCCGCGCGCCCCGTGACAGACAGATCTGCATCCTGGACGAATACGGACCGGTGCGCATGATCAGGACCCGCACCCATAAATACATTCATGAGGGCATCCGGGGCGGCCATCAGCTTTATGATCTTACTTCGGATCCCGGCGAGGAACACAACCTTTTCGGTCATCCCGCCTACGCCGCCGTGCAGGAACAGCTGCGGCAGCGGCTGGAGGAAGCCTTCGCCCGCTTCACCCGGGCACCTTTTGACGGAGCGAAAACTTCCCCCGACGGCAGCGGGCAGAATGCGCCCATCACATACGCCGGAGAGGACGTGTTTGAGCATACCACGCGCCTGTTTCGCGGTCCCCGCGATCCCGGGAGGCAAACGGCGGCAAACGCCGGATCCCGCGCGATCCGCACGGAAGCATCGAAAAAATCACACGAACCGAACGGCAGCGTGTGATCGGCAGAATCAAATGATCCATAAAAAGGAGGAAAAGAAAATGCTTTGGACGTACCTGATCCATCTGGGATCAAACATGTGGGGAGACCGGAACACCCGGCGCACAACCAGGTATTTCAGCTGCGAGCCCTGTTATCAGGAAACCATGCTGACCGACCGCGCCGTATGGCGGAAGGTGGTGGACTTCGCCGCCGCGCAGGGGATCAATACCCTGCTCATCGACCTGGGCGAGGGAGTTCAGTACGCCTCCCATCCGGAGCTCGCGGTCCCGGGCGCCTGGAGCCGGGACGAACTGACCGCGGAGCTTGCGCGCCTGCGGAAAATCGGGATCACACCCGTTCCGAAACTGAATTTTTCCGCCTGCCACGACGCCTGGCTCGGCCCCTGGCGCATGATGCGCTGCACGGAAGCCTACTATCGGGTGTGCCATGAGCTGATCGACGAGGTGTGCGGGCTGTTCGGCCGTCCGGCGTATTTTCACCTGGGCATGGATGAGGAAACCTGGGATCATCAGAAAAACCGGGGCTCTGCCTTTATCCGGGGTGAGGAACTCTGGTGGCACGATCTGTATGACCTGGCGGAGCGCTGCGGGAAAAACGGCGCGCGCGCCTGGATCTGGTCGGATTACTACTGGCATCATCCGGATATCTTCGTAAAACGCATGCCGAAAACGATCCTGCAGTCCAACTGGCGCTATGAGCGCATCCCGCTGCCAGACGCGGACGGACGCTATCCCAACGTGGGGTACCAGGCGTATCTGGACCTGGACCGGCTGGGGTACGATCAGGTACCCACCGCCTCCACCTGGGCTTTCCACAGCAATATCGAGCAGACCGTACGCCTCGCGCTGGACGAGCATTTC
>CADBNX010000249.1 GCA_902796115.1 uncultured Eubacteriales bacterium | reverse complement strand
CGGTTCACGGACAGATGGTACTGGTGCCCGCTTTCAAGGTCCACCGGCCCCACCGGCCACATATGGTCAAAGGCGGTCGGGATGGCAAGCATGTCGTAGCCGTAGTGCTCGCAGTAGCCCTTCACATACAGCGAGTCGTCCCGCAGCCCCATATGGTGCGCGGCGCAGTACCGCAGCATTTCCCCCGAAGCTTCCTCATCCGCCCCGGCGCAGTGCTTGATCATATCATCGTTGATCAGCACATAGGTGTCCGGAAACGCGCGCAGGTGCATCCGGATATGCTCCGTCAGCACTCCGGGCGGATACTGAACCGGGGAATGGCCTTCTCCCCAGGGACCGAAGGTGCCCACGTCCACAAAATCGATCAGCGGATGCCCGTTGAACTTCCGTCCGTATTCTTCCATCATCGGGGCAAGCTTCCGCAGGAAGATTTCGTCTCCGTAATCCGGCACCAGGGTGGAATAGGTGACGCCCGCTTTGCCGATGCCCATCTTCAGGAAGAAATCCGGCACCTGGAAGGTCTTTTTCTCCGCCTTCGCTCCGGCGTCGAACACCCAGGCGGGCGTCGCGGAGGGGATCTGGGGGCGGTTCAGCTCGCAGGTGCACAGCCGGATGGAAAAATGATAGCCCCTCGCTCCCCATTCGTCCATGATTTCGTCCACCTTTTCCCAGGTGAACGTACCCTCTTCCGGCTCGATATCGCTCCAGTCGATGCGCAGGTAGAGGTGATTGAGTCCGGGCAGGAACCTCAGGTCGTCCCCGGGACGCACTGTCGAGCGGTAGAGCGGAAAACGCAGTCCGTTATCCACATAGTGGATGTACCAGCCCCTGTGCGGATTGGTGAGCACGGTCCTGTCGTCCTGCTCCTGCCGAAGGTCACGGTAAAAAGGATCGGGGATCCGGCTGTAATCGTACTGATCGTTCACGGAACTTCATCTCCTCACGCTTCATGCCATACGCTCATCACGCTGTCGCAGTCCCCCTTCAGCGAAAGCGGCAGGCCGAACTGCATCAGCGCTTCCCCGGTCATCCTCCGCCCGTCCTCGCACACATACACGGCATCCGGGATCAGCCCGCGCATGCGGAAACGCGGCAGCATCAGATCCCAGTTGCGCATGCCGTGCGCGAACGCGAACAGCGTAAAGGCCTTCCGGTCGCGCCGCACATACTCGAAAAGCGCGTACGGGTGCTCCCGCGCGGAAGCGATGCGGTATACGTACGCGTCCTGCAGGTCGCCCCGCAGCCGCTTGTACTCCGCGATGGCCTTCTTCAGGGCTGCCATCTCCTCCTCCGTCGCGGTCAGGATATTGATGCCGATGCTCATGGAGCCGGTCATGCCCCAGTGAATGCGGAAATCCAGCGGGGTGGGCCGGTTATGGATATGGTGGCGCGCAGGCGCGATATTGCCCGCGCCGCCCGCGGTCTTGGGCACGAAGAGCATCGAAAATCCCTCGTGGATCACCATGATGTCCACCGGGTCCGCGTTGTCCGAGCGGTTGATGCGGTCCGCCAGGGGCACCATGCCGAAATCGCTGCGTCCGCCGCCGGACGCGCAGTTTTCCAGCAGCAGATCCGGGTATTTTTCGTTCAGGTGCTCCCAGATGCGCAGCAGATTGCGCGTGTAGCGGATGGAAAGGCTCTCCTTATCCTCCATGGCGGCGTCCGGCCAGCCGTTCTCCGTCACATACCGGTTCATATCCCATTTCAGATAATCCAGGCGGTAATCCTCCACCACCCGGTCAAGCCAGGCGATGGCCCAGTCCCGCACGTCGTCCCGCGCCAGGTTCAGCACCAGCTGGTGGCGCTGCAGCGTGTGCTCGCGGGTGGGATCGCCGATGATCCAGTCCGGATGCGCCCGGTACAGATCGCTGTCCGGGTTCACCATCTCAGGCTCCACCCACAGTCCGAACAGGATCCCCTTCTCATGGCAGCGGTCCGCGATCGCCCGCATGCCGTGCGGGAAACGCTTCGGATCCGCCGTCCAGTCCCCCAGCCCGGCCCGGTCGTTCACGCGTCCCGGCATCCAGCCGTCGTCGATCACGAACAGTTCCACGCCCAGATCCGCACACCTGTCCGCCATCGCGAGGCAGTTTTCCTCGTTCACGTCAAACAGGAACGGATACCAGGAATTGTAGATCACGGGACGCGGCGCGTGCGCCTTATCGCTCTTTTTGCCGCGCGGCATCAGGTGATCGAACTGCCAGTCGTAAAACACCTCGCTCATCCGCTCGAACCCGCGCTGCACGAAGCCCGCCGTGCACCGGGGCGTGGTGAAAGTCTCCCCGGGGCGAAGCAGGTAATTGCCGGTCAGGTCGTTCAGACCGCAGGTGACACTCACGCGTTTCCCGTACTGGCTTTCCGCGGTGATGCTGAAATCCCCGCTCCAGTGCAGCACGCCGAAATAAAGTTCGCCCGCTTCTTCCGTGGTTTTTCCCTCCCGGTCCAGCGCGAAGAAGGGCATCTGCTGCGCGGTGGACGGCGTTACGCGGTTGTTCTGCAGCACGGTGCGCGCCTGGGTCAGCATCAGCTCATTGCGCGTATACTCGCTGCCCCAGTTGCCGGACAGGTGCGTCAGCCGCCAGTCCGCGCCCGAAGGCACATACCAGGCGGCGCTCTTAAGCGCTTCCATACGCACGCTTTCCTCCGCCTCATTGCGTATCACCAGCCAGCGCGTCACAAGGGGCAGATCCGCCCACCCCCGGTAATGCGCCTCCACCTCAAAGGGATAGACCTCGTCCCGCAGCACGATCGTGAGCTCCTCCCCCTCGATGCGATGGCTCCTGCAGCGCAGCCGCAGCGACCGTACGCCGTCCGGATGCACGCATTTCAGCAGCGGATCGGAATAATCCCCCGGCTCCATGGCGGATATTTCACAGCGGGTGGTAAAATCGTTTTTGCTGTCCACCCCGCCGGACTGCCGATAGGGCATCAGCAGTTCTGCGGCGATTTCCCCCGCGCTCTCTTCACACGCGAGCGTCTTTCCCCAGTACAGGTGCAGCAGCCGTCCGTCCGGCGCCACGCCCATCAGGTAGCTCATTTCCCCCGTTTTCAGGTGAAAGTACTTTTTTTCGGCATTCCACGCAATGTTCATACTTACCTCCCCGTTCCGTTTCCCGGTTCTGATATTATTATAAAGAGATAACGGCCAAAAGCAAATACCGCTTTGCGGACAGCGATACGGGAAAAGAGACACTTCCCTGTTCACGGGGAGAACAGGGACCGTGTGCGGGTACCCGTACCCTCCACACACCTGTCTCTCACTGGGCTGCCGGTTCGCAGCCTTCCCCCATGGGGCGCAGAGCCTGCCGCGGCCGGTGGCCGCAACCTCATCCGTCTCGCTTCGCGATCCACCTTACCCATAGGGGAAGGCAAGGCAGGCGGCAGCGTAGTGAGCAAGGAAGCATCACAAGCGCCCCCGGCGCGCTGTGAGGCGACCATTGCG
>CADBNX010000248.1 GCA_902796115.1 uncultured Eubacteriales bacterium | reverse complement strand
TCTCTTTCGGTTATTCTATGGTCTTACTGGCACAGTCGAATATTGAAAAGGAGCTGCTGCAGATTTTGATGCTTCTGCAACAGCCCCTTTTTCATGTTTGCCCATGTTCCAAAGGACATATGCCTCCCTCAGCATCCCATTCCCCCGCGGGTTGACCTCATTCGCAATCTGCGTTATTGATTAGGCGGAGCCGGATCCGTATAATGAGTCTGTCATCGGAAATCAGACGTTTGAGGAGGGCATGATGATGGAACTCGGAAAGAGAATCAGACAGCTGCGCTTCAAGGTGGGGCTGACACAGGAACAGCTTGCGGAAAAGCTGAACGTTACGCCGCAGTCCGTATCCAAATGGGAAAACGCGGCCGCCATGCCGGATATCAGCGCACTTCCCCTGCTCGCGGGCATTTTCGGGGTCACGATCGACGATCTGTTCGACCTGACCGCGGAGCAGCGTTTCAGCCGCATCGAAAACCGTATGGATCTGGAGGAAGACCTGCCGCAGGACGTATTCCTGGAATATGAGGAATTCCTGAAATCGCAGCTCGCCTCGGAGCCGCACAAAAAGCGCGCCGTCAGCCTGATCGCGTATCTGTACTGGCACCGGATGGATACATACGCGCGGAAGGCGAGCCGTTATGCCCGGGACGCGGTGCGCATGACGCCCGGCGAAAAGGGCTGCCAGTGGATGCTGCAGAAATCGGAGGGACACACGGCCTGGGACTGGAACATCTCAAATCATACCCGGGCCATCGATTTCTACCGCGAACTCACGGAGGCAAACCCGGAAGAGAGACTGCCGTATCTGTATCTGATCGATAACCTGATCGCCGACCACCGCGCGGATGAAGCTGAGAAGTATCTTGAAAAGCTGAGCGCCCTGAAGGACGCCGATCCGGTCGTCTGTCAGGTGTACCGGGCGCATATCGCCCTGGCCCGCTTCGATGAAAAGGCCGCGGACAGGATCATGGAGGAACTGCTGACAGCGCATGCCGACGACAGCGCATGCCTGTTTGAGGCCGCGCAGTATTTCGCCGGAAAATGCGACTATGAAAAAGCCGTTTCTTATTACGAGCAGAGCTTCGCGAAGGAAAAACGCAGGCCGCGCTTCACGGACGAACTGCAGAGCATCGCCGATATTCATGAAATCACGGGAAACGTCACAGAGGCCGCGGAAACTTATGACCGCATCATCAGCCTGCTGCGGGAGGAATGGGGCATGACCGAGGAAACCGCGCTGAAGGACGCGCAGAAGGAAAAAGCGCGGCTGCTTGCCAAAACAGGATCAGCATGATCGTTACATCCCGCACAGATCCCTGACGACTTCCCCGGCAATAATCAGCCCGACTACAGAGGGAACGAACGCGGTGGAACCGGGAATATCTCTGCGCACGGTGCATTTCCTTGCGCCGGGAGGGCAGATACAGTGAGACCTGCAGCTGATGGACGGATCTTCCAGCGGCCGGATCGGCTGCTCCGTGGAATAGACGACTTTCAGATGACGGATCCCTCTTTTCCGGCATTCGGTGCGCATCACACGCGCCAGCGGACAGACGGATGTGCGGTAGATATCCGCCACCCGAAAAGCGGTCGGATCCAGTTTATTTCCGGCGCCCATGGAACAGATAATCGGCGTATGGGCTGCGTTCGCCTGTTCAACCAGCGCCAGTTTTCCTTTCACGGTATCAATGGCATCCACCACATAATCATATTGGGAAAAATCAAATTCTTCCTGTGTTGCCGGCATGAAAAAGGTTTTATGGGTGATGACCCGACAATCCGGATTGATTTCATGTACTCTTTCTTCCGCGATGTCAACCTTGTATTTCCCAACCGTTTTTCGCGTAGCATGCAGCTGTCTGTTCAGGTTGGTCAGGCAGACCCGGTCGTCGTCGATCAGATCAAGCGCACCGATGCCGGACCGGACGAGCGCTTCCACTGCGTATCCGCCCACACCGCCGATGCCGAAAACTGCCACCCGGCATTCGGACAGGCGTTTCATGGCCTCAGGTCCGAACAGGAGCTGCGTTCTTGAAAACTGGTTCATCATGGTTCATTCTCCGTCTCATCCCAAAGCTCCGGGTGGAGTATTTCTGTCCGAACAGCGCCGATCCGGCGGATGCCGCTGTGCCGTTTTTTCCGTCAGCCCCTTACCAAAGGAGCCGAAAACTCTTCGTTGATCTGACGGATTTCCTTGATCCCGTCAATATAGGGCTGATACAGGCTGTCCACGCGCCCACCGCCCCGGTTGTCACAGCCGGAGCAAAACTCACAGTCAACGCCGCAGGATCCCCACAGCGCCTGATGGACGATGCGGATCCGCTCTTCTCTTGTTGTGTCTTTGATCAGCAGTGATTTGACCGTCATTTCTGCACTCCGAACAGGTCGTCGCGATAAGCACTCAGGTATTCGATGCAGTATTCATCGTAATTGAGCAGCGCCTCCGCCGCGTATACGCCGCCCAGCATATCGCGGTTCAGCGGGTCCATGATCACGCTGTCCATTCCGTTCATCATCGCACCGATCAGGAAAGCGTGGTTGATCGCTTTTCTGTAGGGAAGTCCGAAGGATATGTTGGACAGACCGCTGACGATATGGATGTCCGGATGGGACTCGCGGATCTGCCTGGATGCGCCGATGAAATGCAGAAAGCCTTCGGGCGTGGTCGCGATGCTGAAGACCAGCGGATCGATGAACAGCCTGTTTTCGGCAATACCGTACCTGCGCGCGCTTTCCATGATGCCTTCAAAATTCTGCATGCGCTTTTCCACGCTCGTCGGCATCCCGCTGTCGTCCAGCAGAAGGGCAATGATATTCCAGCCCTTCTTTTCCGCGGCCGCCGGAAACAGCTTTTCCGTCTTTCCTTTCTCGAGCGAAACAGAATTGATGATGCCCGGGTTTTTACACTGATCCATGCAGGTCAGAATGGTATCCGGATTCGGGCTGTCAATACTGAAACGTACGTCCGGATGATCCGCCTGGATCAGGTCGATCATCCACGCCAGCACCTCAGCGTCCCGGTCCGGCACACCGGAACAGATATCGATGTAATCCGCCCTGCCCTCAAGCTGGCGCGCGGCAAGATCACGGACAAATCCGCTGTCGCGCGACCTGATCGCCTGTGCCACGGTCTTGATCGTGCCGTTGAGTTTTTCGCCTATGATGATCATGTTTCATATCCTCCCCTGCCGATTCCCGCTTTGTCGAGCTCCTTGATCATTTCCGGTATGATGTCAAACAGATCGCCTTTCACAGCGATATCCGCCATCTGCATCATGGGCGTTGTGTCGTCGGTATCGATCGCGATGATCGTCCCGCAGGACTGCATCCCCACGAGGTGCTGGATCTGCCCCGAAATACCGCAGGATATGTATACGTCCGCCTGGACGGTCTGCCCCGTCTGGCCGATCTGGTGCGGATAAGCGATCCAGCCGTTGTCCACGGCAGCCCTGCTTGCGCCGACGGCGCCGCCCAGTTTTTTCGCCAGCCTTTCCAGCAGCATAAAGCCTTCAGGTCCTTTCATCGCTCTGCCGCCCGAAACGATTACGCGCGCGTCGCCGAGGCTGACCGTGCTCCCGTCTTCCGTGACGGTCTCAACGATCTGTTTGATCTTCGAAAAGTCCTCCGCTGTGAGCGTTTCAGTGATGACCCTGCCCTTTCTTTCGAAATCCGGTCTGAGTGCCTTCATGACTTTGGGACGCACGGTCGCCATTTGAGGCCTGAAGCCGCGGCAGCGGATCGTCGCCATGATGTTGCCGCCGAATGCCGGGCGTGTCTGCAGCAGTTCCCCTGTTTCATGATCGATATCAAGCCCTGTGCAATCGGCGGTCAGACCGGTATGCAGCTTTCCTGCAAGGCGCGGGATCAGCGCGCGTCCCCTGACAGTCGCCGCTCCAAGCAGGATATCCGGCCGGTATTTGCGCACGAGCCTTTCAAGCACATTGCATTCGAGCTCATCATTAAATCCCTCAAAGCGTTCATCCGCAATCTCCAAAACAGTATCCGCGCCATAACGAACGAGCTCCTGTGAAGCCTGCGTATGTTTTGCGGTCAGCGAGACTGCCCAAACCTCGCATCCAGATACGTCGGCAAGCTTTCGGGCCGCGCCGAGCAGTTCAAAGGCCGCGCTGTGCACCCCGCATTCGGGCGTCATCTCAGCCAGGACCCAGATATTCTGATAACGCATTCTGTCCTTTTCGTCATGCAGTTTCATTCATTCACCCCCTGAACAAGCTTTCGCGCAAGAAGCTCATTTACCAGGCGCGCGGCCGCGATATCCGGCGCTGCGTCGATTTTCAGAGCTTCGGTATCCCGCGCGGGCGGAGGCGCCGTCCTGACTACCTGCGTAGGGGAATTCTGCAGTCCAATCAAATCCGGATCGGCGCCGATATTCTCCGGTTTCCAGATGGGTATTTCGGATCGTCTGGCGATACGGGCGTCATGAAGCTTTGGTATGCGGGGCGAATTGATGTCTTTTACCACCGTGATCAGGGCGGGGTATTTCAGCTTTACAATATCATAGCCCCGTTCGTTCAGCCGTTTGACTGTGACGGCTTCCTTTTCGATACGCTCGACTTTCCAGACATTGGCCGCCTGCCGTATGTCAAGCTTTGCGGCGATGCCCGCGCCGACCTGAGCCGTATCGCCGTCAATGGCCTGTTTCCCGCACAATATCAGATCGACGCCGCCGATCGTCTCTATCGCCTTCGCCAGCACGTAGCTTGTAGCCCAGGTATCGGAGCCGCCAAACGCTCTGTCACTCAAAAGTACGGCGCGATCCGCGCCCATGGACAGGGCTTCGATCAGCGCAGACTTTGCCTTTTCAGGTCCCATGGACAGCGCAATCACCTCTCCGCCCGCCTGTTCCCTGATGGCCAAAGCTTCTTCGATCGCGTACAGATCGAAAGGATTGACGATGGATTTGCTGCCCTCACGTATGATCCGCTTGGTTTCAGGATCGATCTTTGCGTCGCTGCCTGCGGGTACCTGCTTGATGCACACTGCGATCTTCATGATCACACCTCCGTTCGTGCTTTCCACGCCATTTCCTCGATCAGAGGATACTGCGTTTTAAACCCCAGAAGCGACAGATAGAAACCGCACTGCGGATATATACGCCGCAGATTTTCGAGCGCAGCCAGCGGATCGTATTCCGCATCCTCAGGTATGGGATAGCCGACAACGTCGCTAAGCAGGTACAGTTTTTTGGACATCCACGCCTCTATCGTCACAGGCAGGGCAGGATATTCCCTGAGAAGCCTGTCAATCACGGCGTTTTGTTCGATAACAGGCTGTGTGATCGCGAAGCTTGCTCCCGCCGCAAGCTTTCGTTCAAGCTTTTCAAATTCCTGTGATTCCGGTTCGTAGGGATTGAAAGCGACGCCTACGCTGAATACCGGGTAGTGTTCCCGGATATAGCGGATGAGTTCGACGGACGTTACAGCCGACGTGCCGTCTGCGCCGAGGTCCGCCGGACGCAGCCTGGACAGACGCGCGGAACCGTCGCCGCTGATCGCCAGAATGGATCGTATGCCCAGGCGAAGACAGGACGAAAGGATTTCATCCAGATTTTTCTTTGTGTGAAAGGTATTCAGATGGATGAGGATCTGCTCCGGTCTGACCGCAAGCCCGAGCTCTTCGATGCATTCATGTCCCTGAAAGGCGAGCAGACCCATCGCGTTGTCGGTTAAGGACGCGGTAAAACCGCTTTCCATCACGCGCCCGAGCTTCGCTGCAAACAGCTGCAGGTCATCTTCCAGCTTTTCGCTGTCCTGCTTTGGGGGAATGATCTCGATGTGGCAGTTCTTTGCAAACACTTCTTCCGTCGCTTCCATGTCGTCACCCGCCTCATAGTGCATAATATATATAGACATTATGCATTATAATAAAAGTCATGCGGCATGTCAACAGAAAAACGCCTCTGAGTGTAGTTCAGGGGTTCCATATGTATACTGGTACAACCTGAAATATGATCGAGTGCGGCATCTGTTTCAGGATCGCTTCAGAAGCGAGACAGTGGAGGATGACAGTTATTTCATGTCGGTGGTTCGCTATGTGATCCGGAATCCCATGAAGGCCGGGCCGGAAGCAAAACCCGGCAGTTATCCCTGGAACAGCTACAGGGCATACACGGGGGAAGACGACGGCCTGACAGACACCGCTGCGATGAAAGAACTGTTTGGGTCCGAGGAAATGCTGATCAGCTACCTGTGCGCGGAAAACACGGAACGCGGAATGGAGATTCCCGACAAAAATCCGGGCGTCACGGACAC
>CADBNX010000247.1 GCA_902796115.1 uncultured Eubacteriales bacterium | reverse complement strand
GGAGACCCTGAAGGCGGACTATTCCCGCGTCCCCATCGGCGACACGATGGTGCAGGTCAACCGCATTGCGCTCACGGGGCTTGAACCGGACGGCGAATACCGTCTGGAAACCTCCTATGACGGCACCACCTGGTCCCCGCCGCGCAGAGTTGTCGTGAAAAACCCGGAAGAAAACTTGGAATACTCGTTGGAGAGCAGTCAGTTTTTTGTCATGGGCGATCTGGCCGGCGCGCCGGAGGAGGATTTCTCCCGGCTGCGGGATTCCCATTACTTGCTCCGGGCTCCCTTTGGCGTGTTCACGGGCGATCTGATGGAAAACGTCGATTCCCATGACGAATGGATTTCGCTCCTGTCGAAGATCGGTTTGATGACCGGTTCGGCGAGCATGGTGTTTGCGCCCGGTGAGAAGGATCTCACGGACGGCGGAACTGCGTTTTACGGTGTCACAAATCAGCCGGAGGGCTGCTTCTCGGCAGAAAACGGGATCGTTTACTGCGCCGTGATTCCGTATCGTGAAAATCAGGATTACAGCGCGGATCTCCAGTGGCTGGTGAAGGACGCTTCCCGCTCGTCCTGCCGCTGGAAGGTGCTTGTCATGCATCAGCCGGTGTACTCCGCCTGTTCTGACAGCACGGCGCTCGCGTCCGTCTTCCCGCAGGCGCTGGAGAAGGCCGGAATCTCGTTTGTGTTCTCCGGCCATGACCGGGTCTTTGCCCGTACGAGCGCGATGAAAGACGGAAAGCCGACCGAAAACGATGAACGCTCTGCCAGCGTCTTCGACCGCGAAGACGGCGTGGTCTATTATATCTGCGGTTCCGTCGGCGCGCATGACAGCAAAGCCACGCAGCCGATGCCCGAGGGCACGTTCCTGCGGGACGATCTGACCGGCGTGTTCCTCTGGGCCGATGCGACGGAAGAATCCTTTACAGTGTGCGCGATTGATTCGGAGGGAACGGAAATTGACCGATGCGTCATGTATGATTCCGTCTGCGTCAGCGACGGCCATGTGTTCAGCGAAAACTCCCGCTGTGACGCTGCGGCCGGTACGCTCATCTGCGACCGCTGCGGCCGCACCGTTCTGGCCGGCGAGTCCGGATATACCGGCTTTGCCTCCCTCGGCACAGGCCGCGCCTATCTCGACCACGGCCATATCTGCACCGGATGGTTCTCCGTGAAGGATGTGCCTTATCACGCCGGGAAGGACGCCCGCGTGCATCAGACGGTTGCCTTCAGCACCGAGACCTGCACGCAGCCCGGCGTGCGTATGGGCTGGTGCGCCGAATGCCGGGAGACGCACTCGTTCGGCACAGAGGTGCCTGCCTCCGGCCACGATTTTGACGCAAACCATCGCTGCAAAAATATGCATTACGATTCGGATCACCGCACCGTTCCCTGCGGCTGGACGGCGCAGAATCTGGCGGATCTGAATGCCGATCTGGAGTACCGCTACGGGTTTTACACCGGTTTGGCGCTCACGCCCGCCGTCACGATTCTGACGCCCTCCGGCGAGGAGCTGGACAGCGGGGAATACACCGTGACGTATTCCGACAATGTGAATCTGGGCGTGGCCTCCGCCGTCGTGACCGGCGTCAACGGCTGCTACGGCCAGATCACGCTGAACTTCGAGATCCGGCCGAATGAGGTCAAGAGCCTCACGCTTTCCATAATCACGAGCTCCGAAGTCACGTTCAGCTGGAGCAGGGCGGCCGGTGCGCAGCGCTATGCCGTCTATCAGCAGACCGGCGACAGCTGGAAGCGTCTGGGCGACACGGCGGATCTGACCTATACGGTCACGTCTCTCTCGCCCGGCACGGATTATGCCTTCCGCGTCCGCCCCTATGCCATCGTAACCGACACGGCCAAGCGGCTGGACGGCTCCACGGACCGCACCTATTGGGCGCCGCACAATTCCGAAAGCCTGAAGGTAACGACCGAGGGCGTCGCCTTCGTGGACGTGCCGGAGAGCGCGTGGTATGCCGCGGCGGTCAACTGGGCCGTCGGCGCGAATGTGACGCAGGGCACGGGGGAAAACCGATTCTCCCCGAGCGCGCAGTGTACCCGCGGCCAGATGGTCACGTTCCTCTGGCGCGCCAAGGGCTGTCCGGAGCCCACGCAGACGAAGTCTCCCTTTGCGGATGTCTCGGATCCCAACGCCTATTACTACAAGGCGGTCCTTTGGGCGGTGGAGAAGGGCATCACCCGGGGCAGCAGCGCCACAACCTTCTCGCCCAACGCGCCGGTGACGCGCGGCATGGTCGTCACGTTCCTGCACCGCTCTGCGGGCAATACGCCGCCCGCGCGCAGCGATTCGCCCTTCGTGGATGTGGAGAGCTGGCAGTATTATGCGCAGTCCGTCCAGTGGGCGGTGGAGCAGAAGATCACCAGCGGCATGGACGCGACGCACTTCTCCCCGGACACGATCTGCACCCGCGCGCAGATCGTCACGTTCCTGTACCGGCTGGAGACCGGCGGCTGATTCCATAAACAAAAAAGCAGAGTGCCATTTTGACACTCTGCTTTTTCTGCCGCAAAACGCGGTCTCAGAACGGGTATTCTCCGGTGAAATATCCGTTGAGGAAGTCTCTTGCCAGACTGTTGGGCTTGATGTTCGCTCTGGCCTCCTCAATGGTGAACCACCGCCACGCGTCCACCTCGTAATTGGGGTGGGCGTCGTGCTCCGCCACGGTCACGGTAAAGTTCAGCATCAGCGTGTTCGTGGGCGCGAAATAATGGCTGTGGTTGAAGTGCACGCTCGTCACGGTCAGCCCCATTTCCTCCCGGACCTCCCGCGCGGCGGCGTGCTCCGCGTCCTCCCCTTGGTTTACATAACCGGCAACCAGCACATAAAACGGGCGGTTGTACTGCTGGATGAGCACCACGCGGTCCTTCGCCTCGTTCATCACGATCATGCTGCAGGCCGTGTTGAACACCGGCCAGCGAAAGCTCTCGCACCGATCGCAGTAGGGGACGTCTTTTTCCTCCTGCGGGTGATACTTCATGTGCAGCTTCGCGCCGCACTGCATGCAATAGTTCATTTCCATCTTTAGTCCTCCAGCT
>CADBNX010000246.1 GCA_902796115.1 uncultured Eubacteriales bacterium | reverse complement strand
GCGCGGGAGTGAGAATGCGCTCTTCCACTTTGACGGTCAGGATGAAACCCTGCCCTTTTTCTGTCCGGGAAACGGCATCCTTCTGCAAAGCGCCGGTGCGGATGTTCTGGCCGAAACTGCGGAAGGCCTTCCCGTCTGGACGGCTGCGCCGTACGGCAAAGGAAAAGTGTTTTTCCTTTCTTTCGGACTGGAAGCCATGCTGTGGAAAATGCCCATGGCCTTTGATACCGGATCGCCTTATGCGCGAATCTACCGGACAATACGGGAAAACTCACCGGCCTCCCGGGAAGTGCTGTGTGCGAATCCGCTTCTGTGCCTTTCACGTGTCCGGAAAGGAGATCAGAAATACGCCGTTGTTGTCAATCCTTCCGCAACGAATCAACCGCTGCGCCTCACGATCAGGGAACCGGCATTATGTAAGCCACCTTTGGGAGTTGAAGACATGCTTTCTCCCGGAGATTTTTCCGTTCTGGAAATCACTTACTGAATCTTACCGCCCGATGCGGTAAAGATAGAAAACGAAGGAGGTATCCCCCATGAAAAAACTCGTTGCTCTCGTAACGCTGCTCTGCCTGTTCCTGACAGCGGCATGTGCAGATGTCACCCCGGACGGCCAGCTGCCCATCGTGGACGCGCCGGCAGAACTGACTGTCTGGGCCTCCATCCCCGGTGGAATGGACGACTACACGAACAATCCCACCACCAAATGGGTGGAAGAAAAGACCGGAGTCCACATCAACTGGATCGAAGTTCCGAACGCAGAAGCGTCCTCCCTGTTCACAACCAGTCTCGCGAGCGGGAATTACCCGGATATTTACTGCCGCGGCGCAAGTGGAGCTGATCTCCTGCAGTACGCAGAAGACGGTGTGATCATCCCCCTGAACGATCTGATCGACAAATACGGCTACTATATCAAGCAGCGTCTTGCGGAAGTGCCGGAAGCGCTGGAAGCCGCCACCGCGCCGGATGGCAATATCTACGCCTTCCCGAAGGTCACATACAGGCTTTACGGCTCCGTTCCCAGCAAACTGTGGGTATATAAGGATTGGCTGGAGCGCTACATGAATGATACCGGCAGCGAAAAGCCGCATACTCCGGATGAGCTGGAAAAGATGCTGCTTTATTTCCGAGACAATGATATGAACGGAAACGGAGACCCGAATGACGAGATTCCGATGACCGGTCAGTACAATTACGGCTGGGACGGCGGCAATCCCGTCTATTATTTGCTGAACGCCTTTGTGCTGACTCCCTCAAGCGGTACCAGCCGTTTCTTCTACGCGGATGAGGATCATCACATCATTTCCAATGTCATGGCAGACGGAATGCGTGAGGGACTCCGCTATGCAAACCGGCTGTATGAGGAAGGGCTGATCGCGGAAGAAACCTTCGTACAGGATCTGGTTACTTTCCGTTCCCTGACCAGCACCACTAAGGACAAGGTGATTGTGGCAACTGCCGGTGCGCCTTACCCTTTCCGCCTGCTCACCATGCAGCCCAACGTTGAAAACTCCGTGGAATTCACGGATTACGAACTGCTGGAGCCGCTCCAGGGCACGGACGGAACGACGGTCGTACCTTCCCAGACGCTGAATTACGTAGGTATGTCCAGCTTTATCACCACTGCCTGCAAGAATCCGGAAGTCGCCATGCGCTGGATGGACTATTTCTACAGCGAAGAAATGATCCAGTATCTGATTTATTACGGCGAGGAAGGCAAAGACTGGGAATGGAAAGAATTCCCCGCACTCGGCGGCGGCAATACGGCAGCTGTTTCCAACCTGGACGCCGCTCAGCAGGCCGCAACCTGGAACCCCGATTTCGTCGGTGTCAGATGGATGACGGCTGACACTTACCTGAAGCTGCCGGTAAACGACATCGAGGCATATCTGAGAGTGTACGGCGGTCTGATGTATGACAAATACGCGGTTCAGGTTAACATTCCCGATGTGATCTGGTGCAGCGATCCGGATCTCGCCACGGAATTCACTGAATTGAGAACCCTGCTCGAGAACTACATCACCACCGCAATCAACGAATTCGTGCTCGGCATCCGGGATATCGACAGCGACGCTGACTGGAATGAATACTGCACCGCTCTCGGAAATATGGGATACGAACATTACATCGAAGTTGCCGAACAGTACTATTTCGGAAACTGAGCCCGTTTCCGCTCCCGTCCGTTTGAAAAACGGACGGGAGTCTGTTTTGCATACTGAACCTTTCATAAAGGAGGGGCTGTCCATGAACGCCTCGTCCCCTGCATCTACAGTTTCTGCTCGGATCAGCAGGCATTTCCGGAAATTCGGCGCACTGTACGTGATGCTGATTTTTCCCATGTCGCTGCTGATTATTTTCCGTTATATACCGATGTACGGAATACAGATCGCATTCCGGAATTTCCGTATCACGCGAAGCATCGCGGACAGCCCGTGGGTTGGCTTTAAGTATTTTCAGAAATTCTTCTCCTATTATGATTTCCGGAGCATCGTCCGCAATACGCTGGTTATCAACCTTTATTCGCTTCTGACCTTCCCGCTCGCGCTGATCTTTGCGCTGCTTCTGTCCCACCTTCCGTTCAGAAGGTATGGAAAGCTTGTGCAGAATGTCAGCTATATGCCGCATTTCATATCCGTCGTTGTGCTCTGCAGCATGGTCATTCAATTTCTGAACGCCCGTGTCGGCATGATCAACGCGTTTCTTTCGCTGTTCGGAGTCGCTCCCGTCAACTACATGGCAAAAAAAGAGTATTTCTACACGATCTATGTCTGGTCCGGGGTATGGCAGAACCTGGGCTACAGTTCCATCATCTACATTGCAGCGCTCAGCGGGGTCCCGCCCGAACTGCACGAAGCCGCTATTGTGGATGGCGCCGGCATTGCCAAGCGCTGTCTTCATATCGACATCCCGTCTGTCATGCCCACCTTCTGCATTCTGCTGATCATGCAGTGCGGAAGATTGCTTTCGGTCGGTTTTGAAAAAGTGCTGCTGCTGCAGAATCCGCTGAATATGTCCGTTTCCGAAGTCATCAGTACCTATTCCTATAACGTCAGTCTGAATTCCTCATCTCCCCAGTTTTCCTATGCTTCCGCCATTGATCTGACCACTTCCGTCGTAAATCTGATCATTCTGTGCCTGGTGAACTCCCTGGTGCGCAGATTGAGTGATAATTCCATCTGGTAGAACAAAGGTGATTCATATGAGTAAGCAAAACAACAGAAGTTTCCTGCTGTATTCCGGAGGGGACAGGATTTTCATCGCCGTGGATACCCTGCTCCTGACGGGATTCCTGATTGTCATACTCTATCCGCTGCTCTATGTAGTCGCTTCCTCTTTCAGCGGCGGTTCCGTGCTGAAAGGGCTGTCCCTGATCCCGGAGCATTTCTCCCTGGAGGGATACCGGGCTGTCTATGAAAACCCTTATGTATGGTCCGGATATCGC
>CADBNX010000245.1 GCA_902796115.1 uncultured Eubacteriales bacterium | reverse complement strand
TTTGAAGGCGAATCGTGGTATGACAACGCCTTCCTGATCGCGGACGCGAAGGAAGCGTGGCATGTTGAGACCGCGGGCTGCTACTGGGCGGCAAAACGGATCGAATCGGATACATACAGCATATCAAATTATATGTCGCTTGACAGACCGGACATCATGCATCCGGACGCGGTGAAGCATGCGATCCTGGCGGGGTATCCGGTGTCAGAGCCGTTCGTATGGTGTGACGCGTATACGGACTGGTCTCCCCTGACCAACCGCAGCGGCCTGATGAGAAGGGCCAGTTCCTGGCAGCGCATGAAGAGGCCCGGAAACTCTTTCTCGGTCGCGGATATGCTTTCGGTTTTACGGACACATACGGCGAACAACGAATGGCTGGACGGCGGAAACAGCGTGTGCATGCACGCGTATCCGCATTTCCCGGGAGATCTGGAAAGTCAGAGCGCCTGCGCCCTCGGTGCCGTGCTGAAACCGGACGACACGATGATTTTCGCAACCGGGATGTCCACTACCTGCATGGCGCCTTTTCAGCCGTTCTGGTTTGACGCGTTTTCGATCCGTCAGGTGTTTCCGTACGCACGGCAGGAGGACGCCGTGAAAAGCTGGATCCGCCGGGAAAAGATCCACCGCGCGGTGCTTGCGGGAAAGATCGATCCGGACGCGTACAGAGCGGAAATGCTGGCCATGGAAAAAAGATGGTTTGCGCAGGCGGAAACGGTAGGAAGAAGCGACAGGCAGGCGTTTGCGGATCAGAACGCACTTGAGGCGGAGACGTTCTTCGCGCGCTGGCTTCATGCCGCGGAAAAAACGCCCGGTATCCCGATGGGTGACGCGGCTTTTCAGCAATGGTGGGATGACAAAAACCGTCGGCTCGGAACGGATAAAAGACTGATATTCTGAAGGAGGAGTACATCGATGAAGAGGATCGGAAAAGCGATTGCGGCAATCTGCCTTGCGCTGGTGCTTTGCTGTCCGCTGGCAGGTTTGAGCGAGGAGACGGGCGGCACCTTCGGCTCGGGGCTGACCTGGACGCTGAACGAGAGCGGCACGCTGACCGTATCGGGCTCCGGATATATGTACGACGGGGATGATTACGGCTGCGCGCCCTGGGATGAGGTCAAGGAGCAGATCCGGGAAATCGTGATCGAAGACGGCGTGACGCATGTGGGCGCGTACATGTTCTGGAACTGCGAAAACGCGGTGAAAATCACGCTGGGGAAGGATGTGGGATCCATCGGGAAGGCTGCTTTTATGTATACCGGGATCTCCACGCTGCGGCTGCCGGACGGGCTGAGCGAAATAGACGACTGGGCGCTGGTCAACTGCCATTCCCTTTCGAGCATCTATATTCCCGCTTCAGTATCCGAACTGGGGGAAACGGTGTTCTGGGGGAGCATGAATCTTGCAAGAATCTACTTTGGTGATTCCGAAGAGAGATGGAACAGTCTGATCCGGGCGGATTCATATGAAGAGGAGGATCCGCTGGGCGGCAGCGCGGGGATCCGGTATCACGCAACGCTGCAGGATTATCTGGACGGAGCGGAAGTGACGCCGGGCAAAAAACCGCAGACAAATCCCGCGGAGGACGATCCGGAGGAGACGGAAGACAGCGGAAAAGCGGGCCGGCTCAGATGGCAGCTGGACGCGGACGGCGTGCTGATCATATCCGGTTACGGCGCGATGGATGATTATTATATCCAGACGGATATCCATTACGATTCCCACGGCACCCGTTATGACGAAAGCTATTACAGCTACCCATGGCTGAAGGTGTCGGACAGGATCAAAGCGCTTCGCGTGGAGGAAGGCGTGACCCGGATCGGGAACATGGCTTTCTCCGATATCAGAGGGATGAAAACCGCGTATCTGCCGCAGAGCCTGAAGAACGTCGTATACGGCGCGTTTCACGGAACCGGACTGACGGATGTGTATTACGCGGGAAGCCGCGATGACTGGATGTATATCGGAAAGGGACAGGAGAACAGCCCGCTGTGGAATGCCGACATTCATTATGATTATCAGGGAGAAACACCTGATGAGGAACGTATGCCCGGGGACGCGGACGGAGACGGCGAAGTGAACGGGAAGGACGCGCTGCTGATCCTGCGCTTCATTCTTGACCCCGAAACCGGGATCGATCAGGAGAATGCCGATGCGAACGGGGACTGCAGCGTCTCTCTGACGGACGCGCTGCTGATCTGGCAGTACGCGTGCGGATGGGATGTGCAGCCTGAATAAACGGATCGCGGTATTGCAGGCAGAGGCAAAAAAGAGCTATAATACGGAAGTAAACTTTTAAAGGAGGCACATTATGGACAGGATCTCACTGCAGATGTACACCGTAAGGGAATTCACCAAATCGATCGAAGGACTGGAAGAAACGCTGGACAAGCTGAAGAAAATCGGCTTCCGGCTGCTGCAGTTTTCGATTCCGGACAGCATGGATCCGAAGGAAGTCAAAAAACTGTTTGACGCCGCCGGCATCCGGAACGATTCCGTATTCTGCCGCGGGCTGGCGCTGGAAGCGAGGACGAAGAGCGTTCTTTCCCAGTGCGATCTGTTTGAAACAAAATACGTGCGCATCGATTCCATTCCACGCGATCTTTCCAATACAGCCGCGGGATACAAAATGTTTGCGCACTATCTGAACGAGGTGACGGAGGAACTGGGCAGGCATCAGGTGAAGCTGCTCTATCATTTCCACGCGTTTGAGTTCATTCCGGTCGGGAACGGGAAAAAGGGCATCGAGGTGCTGCTGGAGGAAACCGATCCGGAACGGGTGCAGATCATTCCGGATACGCACTGGATCCAGTCCGGCGGCTGCAATCCCGCGGATTTCCTGAAGAAATGGAAGAGCCGCTTCAACTATATGCACGCAAAGGATTTCACGATCGGCCGGATGGGCCAGACGTGGGAAGCACGTCCGATCCAGTTTGCGCCGGTAGGCGAAGGCGCGCTGGACTGGAAGTCCATTCTGAAGGTTTGCCGGGATAACGAGGTGCGCTCCTATGCGATCGAACAGGACGACTGCTATGGCAGGGATCCGTTCGAGTGTGTGAAATCGAGCTACGATTTCCTGAAGAAGTGCGGGGTGGACGATTGAGCGCCGTGGATGCCGCGGCCTATATCTGGCCTTCCTATACCGGCAGGGAACCGCGTACGCGGATCTTCTGGCCGGAAGGGATCGGGGAATGGGAAACCGTCCGGGAAGCGAAAGCCAAGTTTCCCGGCCATCTGTGGCCCAGAAAACCGCTGCGCGGCTATGAGGAAGAGGCGGATCCGGGCGTGATGGAAGGGCAGATCGACCTGGCCGCGGATCATGGGGTGGGCGTATTCTGCTATGACTGGTACTGGTATGACGGAAGGCCGTTCCTGAGCCAGTGTCTGGAGGAGGGATTCCTGCAGGCCCGGAACCGGAACCGGATGAAGTTTTACCTGATGTGGGCCAATCATGACGCGAATTACCTGTGGGACCGCCGTAATTCCGACGTCTGCCACGATACGGTGATCTGGCGGGGCACGGTTCATCCGGACGATTTTGCGCGAATCGGGGAGCTGTGGATCGGACGGTATTTCTCGCAGCCGAATTATTACACGGTGCAGGGGAAACCGCTGATCGCGGTGTATGACGTGCGCAATCTGTGCGCTTCCTTCGGTTCCGCGGCGGCGGCAAGGGATGCCATGGAAGCGTTGGACCGCGCCGCGAAGAAAGCCGGCCTCCCGGGTGTGCATTTTCAGCTGATTTACTGGAACGAACGCGCGACGCGCCTGAAGGACGCGGACGGCCGGGAAAGCGGGGAAGCGGTATTCGAACTGCCGTTTTCCTCGGCGACGCACTACCAGTTCGTGCATTTCACGGATGTGGACCGCACCTACGAGGAAGTGATCCCGGATGTGCTGCGCGAATGGGACGCGCTGTCGGAGCGGCTCCCCGTGCCGTATGATCCGCATGTATCCATCGGATGGGACAACAACGCCAGGTTCCGGTCGCTGAAAGGCAACATCCTGCGGGAAAATACTCCGGAAGCGGTGGAAAAAATGCTGCGGCACGCGAAAGAATGGGCGGAAGCGCACGCGTGCCCGCTGGTCACCGTGAACAGCTGGAACGAATGGACCGAGGGAAGCTATCTGCTGCCGGATGATCTGCGGGGATACGGATATCTGGACGCGGTGAAACGCGTATTCGGATCACAGGACAAATAAACGAGATCAGACCGGGGATTCTGCCTGACGGAGGATCCCGGGCCAAATAAACGGAGGATAACGATGCTGAACTGCAACGTGAAGGACTACGGCGCCGTGGGAGACGGCGTGACCAAAGATACCGCGGCCATCCAGAGGGCGATCGATGACTGCGGCGCGCACAACGGCGGGCAGGTGATCCTGACGGACGGAAGATTCCTGTGCGGCACGATCAGCCTGAGAAGCGGCGTGGAACTGCATATCGAACGGGACGCAGTACTGCTGGGCTCCACGGACGCCAATGATTTTCCCAATATCGAATCCGATTTCTGGCGCACGGAATACGCGCCGCGCTTCAACAAGCGCTGCATGATTTATGCCGAGGGATGCGAGGATATCGCCATTACCGGACGCGGGGCGATCGACTGCCAGGGCAGCGAGTATATGGAGCCGCTGCCGGAGGAAGCGGCCCGGAAGAGCATGTGGCCCTACGCACGCAAAAAGCACCCGGTAGAACCGGGCGGAGACGGAATGGTGCACTATGATTATGTCCCCTTCCCGCTGGATCCGAGAGCGGTGAGCATGTCGCCCGGGCGGGTGGTGTTCTTTATCGGGTGCCGGAATGTGCTGGTGGAAGACGTGACCATGCGCAACCAGCCCGCGGGCTGGAGCTACTGGATCTGCGACTGCGAAAACGTGCATTTCCACCGGGCGCAGATCCTGGCGTCCGTCCATTACCCGAACAACGACGGCATCCATATCAACTGCAGCCGCAATGTGACGGTATCGGACTGCAGCATCACCTGCGGGGACGACGGCATTGTGGTGCGCGCGTATTCGATGCCGCTGTATAAGCATACTGCCTGTGAAAAAGTGGCGGTGACCAACTGCAACATCACCAGCCATTCGGGCGGCATCCGCATCGGATGGTATAACGACGGCGTCATCCGGAACTGCACCTTTTCCAACCTGAACATCACGGATTCCACCTGCGGCATCGATTTCCGCCTTCCGGACGTGCCCAAACAGGGCCGGGGAAGCGACCAGGGCGACGAGGCAACGCTGATCGAAAACCTGAACTTCTCCAATATCACCATCGACCGCAACTACTACGAGCCGATCATCATTCACATCTGCGAGCGGAACCTGTGCGAGGGCATCCGCAACATCTATTTCAGCCAGATCCACAGCTTCTCCGTGCATATGCCCACCATCATCGGGCGGGAAGACTGCCATGTGAAGAATGTGTACATGACCGGATGCCACTTCACGCAGATCCGCCGGGAAGATATCCCGCACTGTGAGGACGGAAGCTACTGCGGCAGGGACGAGACCCTGACGCCCGTGTTCCGCCACGTGGATAACCTGGTGCTTTCCGATACCGTGTTCTCGGTGCTGTAAAGACGGGTCAGACCAGTTCCGCGCAGACCGGATAATGGTCGCTCAGGTAAACCCCGTTTTCACACTGCTCCCATTTGCATACGGACGCGCAGCGGAGTTCCCCGCGCACCCAGATATAATCGATCTGGGCGGGGTCCTCCGCTTTTCCGTATCCGTGATAGGTGATTCCGATGTTTTCCGCCGCGTTCCGCCAGTCCGGATCCTGTTCGATCCCGCGCATTTCTTCACTTTCCGGCAGGGCGTTGAAATCCCCGGCCAGGATGACGGGTGCGGCGGAGAAGGGACCCTTCTGTGCTGCGAAGCGCAGGATCTGCTCCAGGCCCAGTTTGCGCGGGAGCTGTCCCACGTGATCCAGATGCGTATTGAGCACGCGCAGGATCCTGCCTCCGTTTGTTTCCCGCAGTACCGCTTCCGTGCATACGCGGGGACAGGAACTCTGCTCCGGATAGCGGGTCCCGGGCTGCAGGGGCGTTTCGGACAGCCAGAAGGTGTGCATTTCAAGCAGCCAGTACGCGTCCCTGCGGAAAGCGACGGTCATTTCTTCTCCGCCGAAATCAGCGTCCCGTCCGCAGCCGATGACCGTGTAATCGCCAAGCGCGCCGTGCAGCCAGGCAGCCTGATGCGGCAGTACTTCCTGAAAACAGAGGATATCGGGCTTTTCTTCCCCGATCACGCGCTGAATGAGCGGACTGCGGTAACAGAAACTGTTTTCCCCGTCCTGTCCGTGATCACAGCGAATGTTAAAGGTGACAAATTTCATACGGAAACTCCTTTCCGATCCGCGTGCTGCGGATCATGAAGCCACGGGATGCGTTATTCTTCCGCGCGCGGTCCGGCTGCGCGTTTTTTCCAGGTGCCGGAGAGCAGGTAAGTTCCGCCGATCAGGAAGGGCACGCAGCCGGAGAACGCGTTTCCGAACCAGAAGCCGCGGATACCCAGGCCGAACGTGACGCCCAGCAGCAGGGAAAGTCCGATGCGGCTTGCGATGCCGTCCAGCAGCGCGACCATCAGATTGAGCTTTGAATTTCCGGAACCGTTGATCAGCGCGAAATTGGCGGGGCGCAGCGTGGAGCCCAGGTATTGTACCATGGCAACGGGCACATAGGTCACGGCCATGGCGAGCACGGCAGGATCATCGGAGAAAAGCCCGAACAGCCATTCCGGATGCAGCCAGGTGATAAGGGCAAACACCGAAGCGGGGATGGCGACCACCCACAGGGCGGTGTAAACGATTTTGGGGACCCGTTTGGTTTTGCCTGCGCCGAGCGCCTGGGAAACCATGGCGCCGCCCGCGGAGGAAATGGACTGGGAAACCACGTTGAGCATGTTTTCCAGCTTGCGGGCCACGCCTGTGACCGCGACCGCGACGGTGCCGTAGGTATTGATATAGGAATTGACAAAGAGCATCGAAAAAGTGACCGCCGCGGACTGGATGACCATCGGGAAGCCGAGGGACAGAAGCGGCTTGATGACGGAAGGATAGATCCGGAAATGGGAGGGTTTGAAGTCAAAGTAGATTTCCTCGCGCTTCCGGTATAGGAGCACCAGCGCGAACAGGAAGCTGACCGCCTGGCCGATCACCGTGGCCAGCGCCGCACCCCCGGGACCCATGCCGAGCGGCCCCACAAAAAGGATGTCCAGGATCACGTTGATGACGGAAGCGATCGCGATGAACAGGAACGGATGCTTCGAATCGCCCATCCCGCGCAGGATGGCGGATACCATGTTGTAGCCGTAGATGAAGACGATGCCCCATACGCAGGTGATGCTGTAGCTTTCCGTGTATTCGACGATGTCCTCCGGTGTATTGAGCCAGGCTACGATGCCCTTATAGCTGAACAGGAAGATGATCATGATGACGACCGCGAGACTCATCAGCAGGGTAAACAGCGTGCCGACCAGCTCACCTACCCGGTCGTGCCGTTTTTCCCCGACCGCGCGGGAAATCAGGATCTGCCCGGCGTTGGAGAAGCCCATGGCGACGAAGGTGATCAGCATGAGCACCTCGCCGCCGATGGACACGGCGGAAAGCCCCTGTGTGCCGACGAAACGGCCGACTACCACCATATCCACCATATTGTACACCATCTGGAGCAGCCCGGATAAAAAGAGCGGCAGGGAAAAAGTGAGCAGGGTTTTCGGCACGCTGCCGACGGTAAGGTCACGGATAATGCGTTTTTGCTGACTCATGAATACCTCCGGGAGTATGGCGCGTGATTTTGGAGAGGCACGCCGGTTCGGCGGCGCTCAGGATGAAGGTTTATCCCTGCGGGAGAACAGGCGTTCCCATTCCTCCGGCGGCACAAGCCGTCCGCCGGTTGCCCAGCACAGATGGACGGAACCTGAAAGCTGTTCTTTTCCGATGCCGAGGCGGGCAAGATAATCCGCGCCGGCGGCGGAAGTGAGAAGCGCGCGGCAGGCGGAGAAGGCGGCGCAGCCGGAAGGCTCGATACGGATACCTTCTGCCTGCTTCAGCAGCGCCATATCCGACAGCATGGACGCGTCGCACGCGGTCGCGACGCCGGATATGAGGTTGCGGCACAGCCTTGAGACAAAACCGGAAGGGGAGGCACAGGCCAGTCCGTCCGCACAGGTCGGGCCGCCGAGGCCGATTTCGCGCACGTTCGCTTCCTGATGACGCTCCGTTGCCATGCCGAGCAGCATGGAAGGATATTCGACGGGCTCCGCGAAAAGGCAGTGCACCCGATCGCCCCACAGCCGTTTCAATCCGTAAGCGACTCCGCCCGGACCGCCGCCGACCCCGCAGGGCAGGTATACAAACAGCGGGTGGTTTTCATCCGGGATCATGCCGAGGCTTTCAAACTGGCCTGCGATTTCGGCCGATGCCGCTGCGTAGCCCAGAAAGAGCGTGCGCGAATACTCGTCATCCACAAAATAGCTTTTCGGATCGCACAGGCTTTTTCTGCGCCCTTCTGCGACCGCGGCCTGATAATCGCCCGCGTATTCGATCACCTCGACGCCCTTTTCCCGGAGCAGGGCCTTTTTCCAGGCCTTTGCGTCGGCGGACATGTGTACGGTCGTATGGAAGCCGAACGCCGCTCCCGCGATGCCGACGGACAGCCCCAGATTTCCCGTGGACCCCACCTGAAGGGAA
>CADBNX010000244.1 GCA_902796115.1 uncultured Eubacteriales bacterium | reverse complement strand
CTGCAGGAGCTTCGCGGCGGCATCGGCACCGCCACGCAGGACGTATTCCTCTTTTCCGATACGGTGGAAGGCAACGTGGCCTTCGGCAATCAGGATCTGGATATGGACAGCGTGAAGCAGTTCACGCGCATGGCCGCGGCGGAAGAGTTCGTGGAAGCGCTGCCCGAAAAATATGACACCATCATCGGCGAGCGCGGCGTGGGCCTTTCGGGCGGACAGCGTCAGCGCATCGCGCTGGCCCGCGCGCTGGCCATGAAGCCCGGCATCCTCGTGATGGACGATACGACCTCCGCCGTGGACATGGAAACGGAAAAATACATCCAGGAGCAGCTGCGCCACCTGCCCTATGACTGCACCAAGATCATCATCGCGCAGCGCATTTCCTCCGTGAAGGACGCGGATCAGATCCTGATCCTGAAGGACGGAAAAATCTCCGAGCGCGGCACGCACCGCGAACTGCTGGCCCTGCGCGGCTACTACTATGAGACCTACTGCCTGCAAAACGGCATGGAGCCCGGCGGCAAGGAGGCGGTCTGATGGCACGGAATAAATTTGACGTGGACGAGCGGCTCGAATCGCCGTTTGATATCCGGCACCTGAAGCGTGCCTGGAAATACATCCGCGTGCGCGGAAAGAAGATGCTGCTCGCGATGCTGCTGAGCGTGCTTGCTTCCCTCGCCTCGCTTTACACCCCGAAAATCACGCAGCGTGTGCTGGACGAGGTAGTGCCCAATGCCGACTACGCGCTGCTCGCGCGCATGGGCATCGCCTTTGCCGCGCTGATCGTGGTGAGCATTTTCTGCACCCTGGCCCGCAGCCGCATCATGGCGCACGTGAGCCAGGAAATCATCTACGATATCCGGCGCGATCTGTTCGCGCACCTGCAGCGCCTGCCCTTCACCTATTATGACAGCCGCCCCGCCGGAAAAATCCTGGTGCGCGTCATCAATTACGTGAACTCCGTGTCGGATATGCTGTCCAACGGCATCATCAACGTGATCCTGGAAATCATCAACATCATATTCATCATCGTCTTCATGTTCACCACGGAAGCGCGCCTCGCTGCGATCGTGCTTGCCGGCATGCCGCTGTTCATCGCCATCGTACTGATCCTGAAGCCCCGCCAGCGCCATGCCTGGCAGAACCAGAGCAACAAAAACTCCAACTACAACGCGTACCTGGCCGAATCCATCGACGGCGTGCGGGTGTCGCAGATCTTCGCGCGCCAGGAAGTGAACCGCTCCATCATGGCGCGCCTCGCGGACGCCTGCCGCGCGGCCTGGATGAAAACGGTCTTCGTTTCAAACAGCGTGTGGTATTCCAGCGATATGATCACCCAGCTGGTGTTCACCTTCCTGTATATCGCGGGCGTCTACTGGATGGGCGGTGCCATCGTCTCCTTCGGCGTGATCCTCGCCATGGGACAGTATGTGAACCGTTTCTGGCAGCCGATCACGAGTCTGGCGAATATCTATAATTCCTTCATCAACAACACCGCGTATCTGGAGCGCATCTTCGAAACCATGGATGAACCGGTCACGGTGGATGACGCGCCGGACGCCACAGATCTGCCTCCCATCAGCGGCGAGGTGGATTTTGAAAACGTCACCTTCGGCTATGAGGAAGGCATCCACGTACTGGAAAACCTGAACCTGCACGTGAAGCACGGCGAAAGCATCGCGCTGGTAGGCCCTACGGGCGCCGGCAAATCCACCGTGGTCAACCTGCTGTGCCGCTTTTACAACCTGAACGGCGGCCGTATCCTGATGCACTGTGAAGACGGCTCCGTGCACGACATTTCCAGGGTCACGCTGCATTCGCTGCGCACGCAGCTGGGCATCATGCTGCAGGACAGCTTCATCTTTTCCGGCACCCTGGCGGAAAACATCCGCTACGGAAAGCTCGACGCGACCGACGAGCAGATCCGCGCCGCGGCCAAGGTGGTGCGTGCGGATGATTTCATCCGGGAAATGCCGCAGGCCTATGAAACCATCGTGAACGAGCGCGGCGGCAGGCTCTCGCAGGGCCAGAAGCAGCTGATCTCCTTCGCGCGCACGCTGCTGAGCGACCCGAAGATCCTGATCCTGGACGAAGCCACCTCCTCCATCGACACCAAAACGGAGCGCCTGCTGCAGGAAGGCCTGCAGGCGCTGCTCAAGGGCCGTACCTCCTTCATCATCGCCCACCGCCTTTCCACCATCAAAAACTGCGACCGCATCCTCTATATCTCCAACAAAGGCATCGCGGAGAGCGGCAGTCATGAAGAACTGATGCAAAAGAAAGGCGCGTACTGGGAGCTCTACACCGCGCAGGCGCGCGAACAGGGCGCGGAAATCTCGTAAATACCGCTCAATAAAGGGGTGTTTCGCAGTGAAGAAGCTTCTGTCCCTGCTCATGGCCGCGCTGCTGGCGCTCGGCCGCGCCGGCGAAGCTTCGCCGGTTCTCCCGGTATGCGAATCCTTCCCGTCTGTTGCCTATGTCACCCCGGAGGGAGAGGAACGCACGCTTTCCGCGGTCCCCGGAGAGAAGCCGCTTTTCCTGGTGCTTTTCGCAACCTGGTGCCCGGACTGCGCCGCTTTTCTCCCGCAGCTGGACGCGTTAGCCCGGGAGCGTGAGGACATCACCGTCCTCGCGCTGTCCGTATCCGCGGACGACACGCCCCGCATCCTCTCCTCATACCGGGAGGCGCACGCGCTCACGCTCCCGATGGGGTGCGCGGAAGCCGGGACGGCCGGATTGCTCCGCATCGAATGGATCCCCACCCTGATCGTACTCGACGCTTCGGGGACCCTGCTCGGCCGGTGGGAGGAGGAGCTGACCGATCCGGAAATGTTTCCCCGGCTGGCAGAACAATTCCCGCGGGCGGAAAACTGAACGCGACAAGGCGGTGCTGCAGACGAAAGTGCTGCAGTACCGCCTTCTCCAATGATGTGCAGCATGATTTGCCGGAAATCGGAATTTGAAGGGGTAGTATGGAGGGGCCGCAGCCTCTCCATATTCGACCCGCAGTACCGGCTTTGCCGGTATGAGGAGAATTTTCGCGAAAGTGCGCCTGCCCACTGAGAGCGAAAATTCATTCCCTGCGGATTTTGCGCCCGGAAAATTTTTGATTTTCAGCAAAATCCGAAGAATCGTGCGATACGCGTTCAGCGTATCGCACGAAGGGCTGTGCAACAGCCCCTTGATTGCATATCCCTATCTCAGTTCCACAAGCAGCGCTTCATCCGTGCGCAGCGTCCTGTCGCCGGTGATTTCCTTTCCGTCCGTCGAAAACGCGCGCTTTCCGCCGAGCAGCCCGGGACTGAACACCCGCTCTCCGTCCCCGAAATTCGCGGCGAGCAGCCAGGTTTTCCCGTCCGCGCCGACCGCACCGACGGAGCACAGGCCTTCGTCACGCAGGGCAAACAGGCTCGCCGCGAGGCGTTCCGTATCCTCCGCCGTGCCCAGTCCCATCGCGAAGCCCGCCTTCAGGATCTCTTCCCCGCGGCTGTACCAGCGCCTGCGGGTGCTGCAGGGCGCGCAGATTTCCTCGGCATACAGCGTGCCGCTGTTTTCCCGGCCCTTGATTTCCACCTGCCGGAAACCGCCGCGTACGATCGTGAGCGGATGCAGGGAAGCAAGGCCGATCTTTCCGTCCGCGTTCACCCATTTTCCCGCGTCGATCATCTCCGGCACTCTGGCGTAATCGCCGCCCTGCAGCCAGTCGCGCCCACGCTCATGCGTGAGCAGCCGCTGCCGCGCGTTGAAAATATCGTTCGGCACGTTCCACAATACGCCCTTCACGGACGAAACGTACGTGCGGTTCAGGGCGCGGGCTTCCTGCAGACACAGGACGGACGCGCTGTCCGGCAGCGCCGCGAACGCGATATGCTTGCGCGCCATCGTCTCCTTCAGCTGCCCTTCCGCCATAAAATTGTCGGAATACACCAGCGTGCTGCCCGAGGTCACAAAGCCGCCTTCGAACATTTCTTCCCTGTGGCAGAGCACCTCGTCAAAATTGCTCCTCCCCACGCCCGTGATCCGTCCGCACAGGTTATAGCGCCACTCCGCCAGGCTGCTGTCGTCCCAAGGCACAAGCAGCCCCTGGGGTTTCTCTGATGCGCACCATACGAAGGAAGCTGCCCGGTTTTCTCCGCTCACAAAGCACGCGCCGTGGTAATCGTCGTGCCAGGAAGCAAGCTTTTCGGGTTTGCCCGCCGCAGCCAGCGTGTATTTCTCATGCCAGTGGAGTGCCATCGACAGCACATTGGCCCGGTCCGACTCCAGCCGGGTATAGTACACGGGCGATGATTCCTCAAACGCGCCGAAGCGGTTGGAGAGGAAGGATCCGTCCCCGTTCACCCGCGTTTCCGTGCGGATGATGTCAAGCCAGTTTTTCTCCAGTCCGGAGCAGTCCTCGCCCAGCACGTCCTCGATGAGCGGCCACACCGGCACCGCGTAATCCTGGCAGTAGCAGTACCGCGCCCGGCTGTCCCCGCCGATGCGCAGCAGCCTGCCGTCGTCATATGTCAGCGTCCGCACCAGCTTCCACTGTTCCTGAAGGTGCCGATATATGATGTCATCCGGCTTCACGCCCATCCCCTTCAGGGAGAAGTGCAGCATCGCCACATTGGACAGGCTGATCACCATATAGCCCAGGTTCATATAGCCGTGGTGATTGCAGGCGAAGCTTTCGAACATGTTCGCGCCCACGAACATGTCCTTCACCCTCCGTCCGTCGATCACTTCCTCCGAGTATTCGTCGGACGGGATCGATATGCCGTTGGCAAAGAACTCCTGCGCTTTTTTCAGGTATTTTTCCCGGTTCGGCAGATCCGGATACATCAGCGCCGCCCGGTACAGCGTGGCGCCGTTCCAGATATTGCTCTCCGGCCGGTTGTCCCCGGTAGACGCCTCAAGCCCCGCGCGGATGGGGTATTCGTTCAGCAGGAATTCCGCTTCAGATTCGAACACGCGCCTGAGCATCGCCCGGTCCTCTTCCGTCAGGTACGCCCCGATCGCTTCCACCCCGTGCATCATGCGTTCGATGCCCAGGGTATAGATCCAGTTATGCCCCCATTTTTCGCCGTCCGTGCACACGAAATCCCCGGTCAGGTGCGTGCGCAGGGAATAGCGCAGCATACCAAGCGCCTCTTCCAGCACCCTTTCCCGCGTCAGCGGATATTTGCTCCAGTCGATATGCTCCGTCACCGCCGCCACGGCGAACGCGGAAAACGCTTTCTGGTGCGTGTGCACGCCCCAGTGCCCGTGCTCCCCCGCGCCGTAGCAGATAAGGCCATCCCTTTCGGGGCATTCATACAGATGCTTCTGTGAAAAAACCACCCAGTTCGCCAGCAGCTCCGCACATGTTTCAAACGGATAGTCCATTTTTCCATCCTCCCCTGATCGGTATGACTCATTATAATGATTCCCGGTATCGCCTGTCAACATCAAACAGGGGACGATTTAGTTCCACTGTATCTGCTGGCAATTGATTTACAAATGCGGTCATCCCCACCATCCGCTATTTCTGTGCGGGAACAAGTAATGTCATTTATGCGTATGCGCAGGACGTATTTTGATAGAATTTTGACACATTTTTGACAAATTCAGGCAGATTCTCAAACATACCATACTTGACCGAAATCAGATGCATATGTTAATGTATCTATGGGTGTTGAGGCATCGATGGAGAAGCGCTGCACTTGATTAGTGCTGCTAGAATAAAAATCATCCAAAGTAAAGTGAGAAATTCCGTTGGAAATGCGGTATACTGTATCCGACAAGGAGGATCTCACCATGTCAAGACAAACCAAGCAGCACAGCCAACAGTTCAAGCAGGATGCCGTCAAGTACGTCCTGGAGCATCCTGACCTCACCAACGAAGAGTGTGCCAAGAACCTCGGTATCGGGCTCAGCACACTGTCCCGCTGGAAGAAGCAGTACAATGACAATGAAGG
>CADBNX010000243.1 GCA_902796115.1 uncultured Eubacteriales bacterium | reverse complement strand
CAGACTGTCGCAATTACAGAAAGCCATATTCCCAATGCTCGTCACCCGCTTTCCATTGAGCGTATCGGGGACAGAGATTCTCTCGTCTTTTCCGTTATAGCCCGCGATCTTCGCGGTGCCGTCGGGAAGAAGGATGTATTCATAGTCTGAATGTGAAAATACTTCGCTCATGGGGGAACCTCCATTTTTTCGGCTTCAGCATGAAATCTGTTGATTCCAGGCGTCATTCATCCTTTATCGGCAGTGTGCGGCACTTGTCCAGGTTTTCATTGGGTCAGACCGCGAAAAGCGGTAATACGCCCGCGGGAACCGGACGCCGGTTTTGACGGAGCGCATGGAGATTTCCACCGCGTCCCCGGATACGGCCAGTTCGGTCACGACGCCGTCCTGCCAGTCCGGGGCCATCAATTCCTGCCCGCCGCCGGTGTCCGTTTCCACGGCGCTGCCGCAGTCCAGGTAGATGTTGTTCCTCTCCGCGTCCCAATCCGCGCTGCCCCGCGGCAGGTTGGGCGACACATGGGTGTGGCCGGAGAGGAAAAGGATGTTCGTGTGACGATCCAGGATCGCCTGCAATTCCTTGTCCCGGTTCAGGTAAGGCGCGCCTTCGTTCCGATGGGGATTGTGGTTCAGCAGCGGCGCATGGCAGAGAATGATATGCCGGGCCGCGTCGGGAAAACTGTCCAGGCGCGCTTCCAGCCAGCCAAGAGGCTCTTTCCCTTCCGGGAACAGAAACTTCCTGCCCTCCGTCACGCATTGCAGGCCGATCACGTCCGCCCTCCCGACCCGCACGGCATAGGCCAGGCTGCTTTCACGGCGGTCAACGGTATATCCTTTTTCCGCAGCCTTTGACAAAAGGGTTTCCTGAAAGCCGCCGTAAGCCGCCGTGCCGGGGAGGTTGAAGCGGGGATGGGTGATGTCGTGGTTGCCGGGCACCGGGAAAATGACCTTTTCCGGCACGCTATCCCGGATGCAGGCCTGAAACAGGGAAAACTGATCCGGCAGACCGTCGTTTGTCGCGTCGCCCAGCAGAAACAGCGTATCGCTTTCCGTGGCTTTCAGCGCCTGAGTGATGCGCCAGGGCTTGCCGGAAAGATGCAGGTCGGTCAGCACAGAAAAGCGCATGGCGGAAGGATCGGGCGCGGCGGTGTTCAGAAAGCGTTCCGGGATTTCCGCGCAGCCATCCTCGGCAGCGGAAAAATCATAGTTCACGCAGTGGGCCCACACATGGGTCGCTTCCCGGGGAATGGCGCGCCTGCCGGAGAAATAAAAAGTTCCGTTCCCGGCGGGGTCGATGGGCACATACGCGAAAGGCCCCCAGCCATCCAGCGGCCCTTCGGCATCGCCCCATCGCAGGACGGCCAGGAAGAAGCCTTTGGCTTTCACCATGTATTTTCCCTGCGCGCATCCCGCGCAGACCAGCCCCGTTTGCAGCTTTACCATTGTTTTCCCTCTTTTTCCCGTATACCTTCATCCGCGTTCCTCGCATATGCTCCTAATGCCGTTCACCTTGTCCATTTCAGCCTGTAAACGGATGAGGTCAACGGGTTCCAATTTCTTTCCCATCGTTTTTCTTCCTTATTCGATCATGGGCGTGATGTCTTTGTACAGCAGGATATCCTTTTCGGTGATCCGCCCGCTGCCGTGGTAATGGCCAAAATACCACTTCTGATATTTCAGCTTCTTTCGGATGGATTCAAGATAATCGGTCAAAGCGTCCGCCTCGTGAATGCCCATGGCTTCTTGAACGCTGGTTGGCGCGCAGTGCGTGACCACGATGTCCACCTCCCAGCTATGCTCCTTGAGCGTTTCCAAACCGTGCTCCATTTCCGCCGGCGTGGGAAGCTCATCTTCCCACCAGGAAATCCCTTTGATCCGGTACATACTTTTTCCGCTGTGTTTCAAACGCTTTTCTCTTGCCTTCCAGTCCGGGTCGGCAGGGTCAAGGATGCCGTCGGAAACATCGTGCGATCTCGCGCCGCCAAACGCGAACACCCTGACCCCGTCCATTTCAAACACCTCGCCGCGCATCAGCATCAGCACGGAAGGACGGATTTCCTTCACCCTTCCGTGCTTCCAAACGCGTTCGGGGAATTCATCGCTCATGAGCCGGTCGTAGTTTTCATGATTGCCGGGAACAAACACCGTTGTAAACGGCCTTTGATCCAGTTCGTCCAGCGGCCCGCTTTCCGATTTCCGGTGAGTCCTATCGTTTTTACCATACCACACCCCGCCGAAATCTCCCGCAATGATGACCGTGTCCTTTTTCGTCATGTCCCGCTGCTGCGGAAAGTGCTTCTTTGAGAACCGGTCAAAACAGGAATGGGTATCCCCGGTGATGTATATCATTGGCTTTCCTTTCCTCAGCCGCGCGTCCTGCCCGGGCAGCTTCTGATCACAAATGCCGCCATCCTGAACGTGTACGCTCATT
>CADBNX010000242.1 GCA_902796115.1 uncultured Eubacteriales bacterium | reverse complement strand
TCGTCCGTCAGGTAGTAGTCCACGCCCTTTCCCTCCACGCCCACGCTCTGGTACAGGGCGCGCTCGTCCAGCCGCATGACCAGCAGGCTCTCGCGGGAGGCACGGGGGGTATTGAGCAGATAGAGCCCGCCGTCCAGGTATGTCCAGCGATTCAGGGATCTGGGGTTTTCCGCCATGTAGCGGAGAAACATTTCATCCGTGCGGCAGATGTACACCCCGTCGCTGAGCAGGTGAGGATCGTCCTTCATGACCGTGACGGATAGCATCGCGGGGTCGGTGGAAATCAGCTGGGATAAGCGGCTGTGGATGCTTTTGTACTGCAGGAACACGGGATAGGACAGATAGGCGGAATCCCGCTGCGTGTTGAGAAAATCGTTGATCGCGGTATCGGAGCTGAGAAGGTCGGCGTTCCATTCATAGCGATGGGTGAAGGCGCCGACGGAGCCGGCGGCCTGCCGGCAGGCGTCCGATACGAAGGCGCGGGTCTGGGTGGTGGCCTGGGTGTTCAGATGATTGTACACCACCACGCCCACCAGCATATAGCAGGCCAGGTTGACGAGAATGATGATGCGGTTCAGCCGGAAAAACAGGCTTTGGCGGCGCGGGATCATCCTTCAGCCTCCTTCTGATGGCGGCGGCGGTATTCGGCGGGCGTAAGGCCGATCATCCGTTTGAAAATGGAAAAGAAGTAGGTGCTGTGCTCATAGCCGATCATCGGCGCGATCTGCGCGATGGGGTAATTGGTGTCCGACAGAAGCTCGCAGGCTTTCCGGATGCGCACCTGGGTCAGGTAATGGTTCACCGTATAGCCGTAAATGCTTTTGAACAGGATGTGGGCGTAATTGCTGCTCAGGTATACCCGGCCGGACAGATATTTCAGCGTGATGTTTTCCGCGTACTCCCGGTCGATGATCTGTTTGATTTCCATGGCGGTCTGGCGTTTTTTATCCATGCTCTGAAACCGGAAGCGCTCCGCGAGCGCCTGGAGCCATTCCCGCAGGGTTTCCGTCAGGGCGGGCACGCTTCCGCCGCGGATGATGGCGGTGTAGAGCGATTCCTCACTGAGCACCTCGTCATCCCCCTCGCATACCCAGCGCACCTGCCGGTCGTTGATCAGGCGGCTGACAAAATGAATGAGCGTACCCTTGAATTCGGAAAGATCCAGATTTCCACGCAGCCCGTCTGCCAGCTGTTCGAGCGCTTCCCCCGGAAAGCGGCCGGTCCGGACCTGCGCTTCGATCTGCGAAAGAAGCTGCTCCGTCTGCCCCGGCAGGCCAGGAGCGGGTGCTTCTTCCCTGTCCCAGGCGAAACAGCAGCGCCCGTAGCCCTGCACTTCGCAGCGCCCGGCGCTTTCCTCCGCCCGGGCGTAGCATTCGGGCAGCGTGAGGGCGTTGTCGGTCAGATCGCTGACGCCGAGAGCCATGCCTTCGCTGCCTTCCGTTTTTTTCAGGGCTTCCTCGGCCCGGGCGGCCAGTTCTTCCCGTCCGCCCTTGAGCCGGTGGAGCACCAGCACGACGGTATCCGCTCCGTGGGTGAACCCCGCGGCCGCGCAGAAAAAATGATCCGAAAGCGCGTGGGAAAGGGACTGCAGCCGGTCGAATTCCACCCCCTGATGCAGCCGCAGCACCGCCACCGCCATCCGGGGCGCCAGCGTCAGGCCGCATACCCGGTTCATGTGCAGGTACAGGGAGCCGCGGTCGGAGGAGGGCATGGATTCCATCAGATAGCGTTTCAGGTATTTTTCGCGTCCGGCATCCTGGATATCCGCGAGCATGGCGTAAAAGGCCGCGCGTTCCTCCTCGTCCAGGGTCTGCGTGATCACCTCGTCCACCGCCTGGCGCACCACCTCGGTCAGTTCCCGGGAATTGACGGGCTTGAGCAGATAGCGGAACGCGTTCTGGGACAGGGCGCGCCGGGCGTATTCAAAATCGTCGTACGCGCTCAGGAAAATGATCTTCGCCCTGGAATTGCGCTCCCGCACGCGGGACGCGAAGGTCAGCCCGTCCATTTCGGGCATTTTGATATCGGAAAGCACGATCTGGGGCTGATGCTCCTCGAACAGCTCCCAGCCGCGCTTTCCGTTTTCGGCCAGATAGATTTTTTCGATTCCCAGGGTGTTCCAGTTCATACAGGATTTCAGCGCTTCCCGCTCGTAACTGTTGTCATCCATGATCAGCAGCGATAATTCCATGG
>CADBNX010000241.1 GCA_902796115.1 uncultured Eubacteriales bacterium | reverse complement strand
ATCGGTACTGGGAGGTGTGACCTGTGAACGAAGCAATCCTGGAACAGACCTATCAGGAAGCGCTGGAGGAACGCCTGATTGCCTGTCTGGCAGAACAGAACGCGCTCTCTCTCGAAAAGGCAATGGATATTTATTATCACAGCAGACTGGCTGATAAAATTCATCAGGGAACCTATGGCATACAATACTTGGATTATAAAGTGCTGGCACAAATTCTGCGGGAGACGGAACCGGAACTGTTTGCCGCGAAAAACTGACCCCGGACCGACCGAAAGCGAGGGATGCGAAATGTCATGGATCGATGAAGCCGTAAGGCCTGTATGTGAAAAGCTGAAGGAAAAAGGATACGAAAAAGCGGCGGAGATGTTCCGCCGGTGTTTTGCGAGCACCTGGGAGACCACCCTGCAGCGGGATGAGCGGGGCGTTTTCCTGATCACCGGGGATATCCCCGCCATGTGGCTGCGGGATTCTTCCGCGCAGGTGTATCATTACCTGCCCTGGGCCTCTCAGGTGCCGGAGGCGGAGGAAGCGATCTGCAGCCTGCTGGGAAGGCAGTTTGACTGCATCGTGCTGGATCCGTACGCAAACGCGTTCAACCGGGAAGCCAACGAACGCCACGGCTACCGCGACCGCACAAGCTGGAGCGACGCGCAGCGCCCGATGATCTGGGAGCGCAAATACGAGGTGGATTCCCTCTGCTATCCCATCCGCCTCGCGTACGCCTTCTGGCAGAAAACCGGAAACACCGCCTGGTGCAGCGAAACCTTCCGGAAAGCCGCGCGGCTCATACTGAAGGTATGGCGTACGGAGCAGCGGCACGCGGAAGAATCCCCCTACTTTTTCGAACGCTTGAACTGTCCGCCCTCCGATACGCTGCCCTTCGGGGGAAAAGGAACGCCCGTGGCCTTTACCGGCATGACCTGGAGCGGCTTCCGGCCCAGTGACGACGCGTGCGAATACGGATATCTGATCCCGTCCAATTTCTTTGCGGCGGAAAGCCTGCGCCGGCTGACGCAGATCGCGCAGCAGCTGCTGGACGATACGGCGCTCGCCGCGCAGGCCGCCATGCTGCGCGGGGAGATCCTCTCCGGCCTGGAAAAATACGCCGTCGTGCGGCACCCCGTGTGGGGCGAGGTATACGCCTATGAAACGGACGGGCTCGGGCATCACCTGCTGATGGACGACGCGAACGTGCCCAGTCTGCTCAGCCTTCCGTATCTGGGCTGCGTCCGCGCGGACGATCCCGTCTACAGGAACACCCGCCGCATGCTGCTCAGCGCCGAAAACCCGTATTACTACGAGGGAAAATGCTGCCGCGGCATCGGCAGTCCCCATACCCCGAAGGATCACGTATGGCCCATCTCCCTCTGCGTGCAGGGGCTCACCTCGGACGACCCGGAGGAGATCCGCGCGCTGTTTGACATGCTGGTCAATATGGACGGCGGCACCTTCCTGATGCATGAAGGCGTGCACAAGGACGACGCTTCCGTCTTTACCCGCCCCTGGTTCGCCTGGGCCAATTCCATCTTCTGCGAATTCGCGGAGAAGGCGGTCGGCGTGCTGCCGCAGCGCGCTTGAGTTCGGCGCTGCGCGGCCGCGATTCAGGCGCAGAGGCGCTCCGTACGGGAGGAAGGCGTATGACTCATTCAAAAAAACAGCTGCGGGACGACCTGCGCAGCCTCGGCGTCAGTCCCGGCGATACCCTGCTGATGCACTCCTCATACAAATCCCTCGGAGGAACGGAGGAGGGCGCCGCGGGCTTTTATGAGGTGCTGCTGGACCTGCTCGGCGAAAGAGGCACCCTGATCATCCCCACGCTGTCCTATCGGGACGTCACGCGCGAAGCGCCGGATTTCGACGTACGCGCAACGCCGTCCTGCGTGGGGTACCTGACGGAGTTTTTCAGGACGGGGATTCCGGACGCGCGGCGCAGCCTGCACGCGACACATTCCTGCTGCGTCCGGGGCCGCCTGCGTGAGGAGATGATCCGCGGGCACGAAACGGACGCCACCCCCGTGGGAGCGCATTCGCCTTTCCGGAAGCTGCCGGAGGCGGGGGGAAAGATCCTGTTCCTGGGCTGCTCTCCGGATCACAACACCTCCATGCACGGCGTTGAGGAAACGGTCGAACCCATGCGGTTCATCGATTTTGACCACGAGCTGGTTTACCGCATCACCGACGAAAACGGGCGCGTCATCGAAAGACCGTCCTTCCGGCATCATTTCGGACGGCCGGACGGCGCATACCGGCAGCGCTACGCGCGCGTGCTGGACCTGCTGGACGGGAACGAAGCGCGGCGCGGACAGGTACTGGATGCGGACTGTTTTCTGCTGGATGCCCGGGCCGTGTGGAAAAAAGGCCGGGAAGCCATGCTGCGGGATCCGTACTGCTTTGTGGAATGGACGCCGCTTCAGCCCGCCTGACGTGCGGATCGTACACGCGAAGCCCCACGGAATGAAAGGAAGGGATCGGCAATGGCAATTCCGAAGGATTATCTTTTAAAGCTCTACGGAGGCTGGTACGGAAAAATCATCGGCATCCGGCACGGCTCCAATGTGGAAGGCTGGACATACGAGAAAATCAAAGATACGTACGGCGAGGTGGAGAAATACCTGTTCTCCTTCAAAAATTTCGCCGCGGACGACGACAGCAACGGTCCGATCTTCTTTATCCGGGCCCTGGAGGATCATACCTGCACGGAGGAAATCACCCCGAAGCAGATGGGAGAGACCCTGCTCAATTATGTGCCGTGCGGACAGGGCTTTTTCTGGTGGGGCGGATACGGCGTTTCCACCGAGCATACCGCGTATGAAAACCTGGAGAAGGGCATCGACGCGCCGCTTTCCGGCTCCGCCGCGCTCAACGGCAGCGCCGTGGCCGAGCAGATCGGCGGACAGATTTTCATTGATACCTGGGGGCTGGTGAATCCGGGCGATCCGGAACGGGCGGCAAGGTACGCCGCCAAAATGGCGTCCGTGACCCATGACGGAAACGGCGTTTTCGGCGGCATGTTCGTCGCCGCCTGCGTCAGCGCGGCCTTCACGGAACGGGACATTCAGGATATCATCCGCGCGGGGCTGTCCGTGATCCCGGCGGACTGCGAATACCGGCGCATGGCGGACGCGGTGGACGCGTTTTACCGCTCCCACCCCGAAAACTGGCGGGACTGCTTCGCGTATGTGAAAGCGAACTGGGGCTACGACCGGTATCCCGGAAACTGCCACATCATCCCGAACGCCGCCGTCATGATGCTCTCGATGCTCTACGGCGCGGGGGATTTTTCGCACACCGTCAATATCTGCAATATGTGCGGCTGGGACACGGACTGCAACGTGGGCAACGTGGGATGCATCCTCGGCGTCCTGAACGGCATCGAAGGCATCAGGAAGGACTGGATCGCCCCGATCAATGATTTTCTGGCCTGTTCCTCCGTGCTCGGCTGCATGAACCTGCGGGATATCGCGAACGACGCGCTGTATCTGGCCTCGCTCGGATACAGGGCGGCGGGGGAAAAGATTCCGGAGCGGCTCGGCGCGCTCCTGACGGGACCGAAGTTTGCCTTTGCGCTGCCGGAAAGCACGCATACCTTCCGCGCGGGAGGCGCGGAGGTGCCCTTTGAGAGTATTCCCTGCCCCGGCACTTTCGGCGGGCGCTGCCTGCGGGCGGCGGTCCCGGATGCGGGAAAGCCGGTAAAGCTGTACCGGCAGACCTATTACCGGCCCTGCGATTTTGACGACAACCGCTATTCCCCTTCCTTTACCCCGGAGGTGTTTCCCGGACAGACGGTGCTGATGCGTCTGAAGGCGGAGAAGAAAACGAAGGCGCGGCTTTTCGCCTCCGATCTGTACGGGCGGGAAATATACGGGGAATGGACGGGAACGGCGGACTGGACACTGCTCCGCCTGACCCTGCCGCCCTCCGGCGCGTGCATCGGCAGGGTAGGCGTCGAGACGGAAGGGAGCAATACCTTCTTCATTGATTATCTCACCTGGGAGGGAAATGCGGATTATACGCTGGATTTTGCAAAAGCCGGCATCGAAAAATGGACATGGAACCACCGTGAGGTGGGGCAGACCTCCCATTCGAAGGGCATCTGGGAATGCCGGGAGGGAAAGATATACGGCAGCGGTTCGGATCACGCGGAAATCTTTACCGGCGGGCGGGATTTTTCGGATTATTCGGTCACCTTCCGCTTCTGCCCGGAAACGGGCAGGCGGCATCTGATCTGCGTGCGCACCCAGGGTATGCTGCGCGGGTATCTGGCGGGTTTCCTGGACGACGCGCTGGTGATTCTGAAAAACGGACGGAAGATGACGGAACTTGCAAAAATGAAATTTGCCTGGGATAACGGACGCGAATATGAAATGACCGTCCGCGCGCGGGGCAGCCGGATCACGCTGTGCGCGGAGGGCGCCTGTCTTTCCGCACGGGATGAGGAAGCGCCTTTCCTGACCGGGTGCTTCGGGTTTTCGGTGCGTCAGGGCAGCCGGTGCCGTCTGATTTCGGCCGTGTGCCGGCCGGAAGAGGGCGAAAGCGCGGCTGAAACCTGATCGGCGTCAGCCCTGCCGGACAGGATGAAAGAAAAAAAGGAAGGCAGCCGCGGAGTTTTGATCCGCGGCTGCCTTCCTGCCGTTCCGGATCGGGAACGGATCCCGATCCGGGCAGGGATGCGGGGATTATTTGGAGGCGTTGTAGCGCTCCGCGTAGATTTCCACGTAGCGGTCCAGCTGCAGGGCATCCAGTTCCGCCTTGTAGTCTTCCCAGTCGCTTTCGACATCCAGCTCGCCGGTGACCCAGGCAGCGATGCGCTGGTTGAGCAGCGAGTTGATATCGGTCTTGATGACGGAGAGTTCGTCGTTGGTGTCATTGTCAAAGATGTAGCAGCTGGGCATGACCGGATGGCCGGAGAACGGCGCATAGAAGTCATTGATGAACGCCTTGGTGATCATGTCTTCGGAGGGCTGGATCTTCGCGTAGGTCTCTTCGGACACATAGCTGGTCGCGCGGAAGGAGGTCTGGCTGATGTTCCAGATATCCCAGTTGCTGTCAGCGGGCGGCGGAACGACCGTGTAGGTTCCGTCCGCGTTCTCGATCAGGCCGCCCTTGCCTTCCGGAGGATTGATCTGACCGAAGGCCAGCTGCAGGCCGTTGTCCGTCGCGTACGCGGTTTCGATCACACGCCACGCGGCATCGATATCCTTGCAGCTGGCGGAGATGGCATAACCGATCGGGCGGGCGGGAGAACCGGATACGTTGAAGTACTGGTTGCCGTTCTGGTCCTTCAGGGCGGGCATCAGCACATACTGATCGCCCACTTCCTTCTTGGCCATCAGGGCTTCGATGGTCCAGGCAATGCCGATGCCGCCGATGGCGGTATCACCGCCGCAGTAGGCATAATAATCCTGCCAGGGCTGCGTGAAGGCTTCCGGATCGGCCAGGCCGTTCTCGAAGCACTTGCGCATGAACTTGATGGTCTCCTTGAAGGCGTCGCTGGCCGCGGCCCAGTACAGTTCGCCGTTGTCATCAATGGCAAACCAGTCTACGCTGGTGTTCTGCACGATGCCGTACGCGTTGGCCAGGATACCGGCGGCTTCCTGGAAATCGACGAAGGGGATTTCATCGGCCAGGCCGTTGCCGTTGGGATCCTGGGTCTTGAAGTACATGAGCGCGTCGAAGAGCTCATCCAGCGTGGTGGGCACATCCATGCCGGCCTTATCCAGCCAGGTCTT
>CADBNX010000240.1 GCA_902796115.1 uncultured Eubacteriales bacterium | reverse complement strand
GTCCAGGGTAACGCCACCGTCCAGGATCACCTCGCCGTCCCCGCAGGCACGGTAAATGACGGGGCAGTCCGCGCTGCCGGAATCCGCTTCGCCAAGACGGATGCCGCGGGTGTGATATTCGCCCGCGTGAAAGCATACCGTGACGCTTTTTTTGCTTTGTTTCGCGCCGCGCACCGCCTCGACGGCGCGCTCCGGCGTGCGAAAGGGACGGGCGGCGGAGCCGTCGTTCTCATCGCTTCCCCGGGGGGACACATAAAAATCACCCGGCAGCACGGGATAGGGCCTGGGGGTGTAATGGCTGAGCTGATCGGTGAATGACATGACTTCTTCCTCCTGGACGAACCGGAAAAAATCCTTATACAGCGTACGATATGCTTATACGGAGATAACGCATTCTTCATGGTATAACGGTATTTTTTCGTCATGTGTCAGGAAAGAAAATTTTTCTGCTTTTGCCTGCGACAAAAGAAGTCTGTCGAAGGGATCGCTGTGCGGGATGGCTCCATTGGAAGCATAGAGTTTTGATGCAGTAATGATATGTCTGGGTTTCAGGGGCAGCACAGCGTATCCCGCTTCTTCACAATAGGCAATGAAATCCTCCGGGGTTAGTGTCAGATTGTTCTGGCGGCTGTTATGTTTCAGCAGAATCTCCCAAGCGGAGACGGTGCTGTAATAAATCATATGGCCAGCGTCGATGATGAGATCCCTTGCTTTTTTCGGGAGTTTCGGATGGTCGGTAATTGCCCAAAGAGCAATATGCGTGTCAAGGAGGATATTCATAAGGAATCTCCTGTCAGCTGAGCAGCTATTTCTTCATTATCTGCGTCAAAATCATCAGGAACAATAAACTTGCCTTTTGCAACACCAATCCTCTTTGATACAGGTATGTTTTCGACAGGAACAATTCTCACAACGGGTTTTCCGTTTCTTGCGACAGTGATGGATTCTTCACGTTTGGTTTCAATCAGGCGTATGAGCTTTGAAAAATCTGTTTTTGCTTCAAAAACATTGACTTGCATGGGAAGTCTCCTCTCCTTAGCTAAGTTGACCAACTTTCCTCGGATACTGATTGTAAGCAAAAAAACAGTGAAATGCAAGCGGAAAACCGAATTCATTTTCCGAATTTTACGTATGTGTCAAAATCAGGACAAAAAGCCTTCGAAACAGACCGAGCACTGTTGGCCTGTCATCCGCGCCGCAGGATCAGGCCTCCGTCCACGGGAAGACTGGCTCCTGTGATAAACCGCGCCTCATCGGATGCAAGGAAGAGCGCCGCATTCGCCGTATCCCACGCGGTTCCCTGGCCTCCCTTCAGCGGGACGCGCGCGTTCCGCTCCCTGATGACTTCTTCCCGGGACTTTCCCGTTTTTTCCTGATTGAAGACCAGCGCCATCGGGGTCTGCACCAGGCCGAGAACGATGGTGTTGACGCGGATGCCGTCTTTCGCGTACATGGACGCGAAGATTTCCCCCATATGGATCATGCCGGCCTTTGTCATGTTGTACATCTCCCGCACGGCCTTTTCATCCGTCGCATCCAGGGAAGCGGGAAAAACCTTTGCCTGCGGGTTTTCCTGTCGTATCATGCGCGCGGTTTCTTCCGCGCGCTCCGCATGAAGGGCGGTCAGATAAAGATTCGCGCCTTCCTGCGCAAACCGGATCGCCATGGCCCGTCCGTTTCCTATATCCTCTCCGGGCGTCTGTCCCGCGCCCGCGATGATCACATTTTTCCCCGACAGGCGTCCTTCCATGCCTGATTCCTCCCTGACTGTCCGTATTCTCTTATTTCATCTCCTATTGCCAGTTCACGTACGGGATCCCGTATTTGTGCGCCAGCTGCTGCGTCGTTCCGCCCGCGGGAGTGTAGCGTTAGTTCGGTTACGAAAGACACCTGTATGGATCCATCGGGATCATGCCTGACCCTGTTATTTTCTCATATTTTTCCGGTTTTGAAAAGACCTTTTTCTTCCAACTATAGCTTGTCCCCTCGCTCCACGTCATCCTGAGGCCATACGGATGCCGAAGGATCTCTCAGTTACAGATTGCGTTCCTATGAACAGGAAAAACCCGCCTGAACCGATACATCTTCATCATGATCAAACTGCAGGAAAGCGCGGAACGCTGGCTGTTTCTTATAGATCCTTCACGACGGCTGCGGCTCTGCTTCGCAGCCTGTTCAGGATGACAACAGAGAGTTTGGGGAATGCTTTCAAGTCCGGTATGCTGAGTGCGGCTAACGCAAGATTGCTTCACTATTCGTTTCCAGGCTTTCTGCGCACTTTAGTCTTTCTTGCACGTCCAAACCTCTCTTCGTGTCATCTGAGGACATACGGATGCCGAAGGATCTCTCAGTTACAAATTGCGTTCCTATGAACAGGGAAAACCGTATCATCAAACATCTTTCATCAGACAAAACCGGTTCCTGTTTGATTCAGCAAGCGCGGCCCAGCC
>CADBNX010000239.1 GCA_902796115.1 uncultured Eubacteriales bacterium | reverse complement strand
TTCAACCAGGCAAAGGGCAGCAGATACGGTCTCCCGTCAAGAAACCCGCACCCGGCATAGCCTCTCATGTTTTCATAGCTCAGAAAAGTTTTGCTCAGCAATACCTTCATCCGCCTCAGCCACAGCGGGCCGCCGCCCTGAATCAGCGCGGTGCGCGCGTCCGAAAACCGGTTCTGCTCGTCCTGATAGCCGAATACGCCGCCGTCGAGCGTTTTGCCGGCGATCTTCTCCGTCAGCGAATCCGGAAGCGGGTCTGCCTTCACCGGAGCCGATATGCCAAACCATTTATCGATCAGCGCGAAGCACACATGGGCGAATTTCCGCAGTTCAAGCCTTTGCAGGCTTTCTTCGATCCAGTCCCAGCGCAGGTCGGGATTGTTCCGGATCATCACCGCCAGGTCCATAAACTGGCGTATGCCCACACCGCGGTTCAGAAAATGCTTGCGCAGATGCATCAGCAGAAACAGAAAATGAAAGCTGCTGTCGAGCACGCCGTCCGTTACATAGCGGTCATAATCGTTAAAAAAGCCCGCCTGCGCGGCTGTCGCGTATTCTCCTTCCTGAACCAGCCGGTCGTGAATCTCAAAATGCAGGCCGTCTTTATCGCATCCCCACTGCTGCACGGACACGGTGTCGGATCCGTGAAACCCCATGCCGACGAGCATGGCAGCCGCCTGCGGTATATCGTCCCGATGAAGCACAATATCGCAGTCTCCCATCGTGCGCAGCATGGGAAGCGGATAATGCTGCGCCACCGTAAAGCCCTTTACCGTAAAGAAAAACATGCGCTTTCCGCGCAGCGCGGAAGCGATTTCATTCATAAGTGCGCTTCGGTTCGTGCAGTAGTATATCGTAGCGCTGAAAGCCCGCTCGAAAACGGCCCGCATGTCTGCCGGCACGAAGTCCTTACACTGGTAATACACGATCCCGTCCACCTGATGGGAGCGGCTCAGCCGGCACAATACTTCCCAGTCCAGCCCTTCCGCAGGCCCGGTTGCCCGCCCCGAAAGGTGATCGGACAAAACACGCAGGAAAAACGCTTTCTCAGCAGTCATCTCAGCTGCTCCTTCGGGCATGGTTGCACTCGCTGAAAACGGCATACATGACCCTGTCGACGACCCATCATACCATCCGCCCGATTCTTTGTCAACGCGGGATGGTGATCATATAAAAAGAACAAAAAAAATACAGGATACTTCCGGTGCGAAAAAACCCGGCTTTGACAAGCATTCCGCGGGTATGTATAATATAGGATGCGGAATAGTCTGGACCGCTGTGTGCAACGCGGAGCGGGAAGCCGCGATTCTCCGGATCGGAAGCCGTTTTGAGATCCGGAATGACGGGAGTTAAGCATGAATCAAAACAGGGCCAGTATCGATTTGCTGAAACTGGCAAAACACATTCTGAAATACTGGTGGGTGATCGTGCTGTGCGCGGTGATCGGTTTCGGGTTCATGTACTGGCGCACCAATACCAACCGTGTGGAAACCTATACGGCTTCCGGCACCATGTATGTGTACAACGCCAATCCGAATCTGGTCAATTACGGCTATACCAGCTCTTCCGACCTGAACAGCGCGGTGCGCCTGCTTGACACCTATGTGGTGGTTGTCAAAAGCAACAAGGTGCTGGATGTGGTCGTGGAACGCCTGACGCCGGATTATCCCGATATCACGGCAAACTATATCGCGGCCACGCTCTCCATGGGCTCGGTGTCCGAAACCGGCGTGGTGCGCGTCAGCTGCAGGACGAACGATCCGCAGAAATCCGCCGACATCTGCAACGCCGTCATGGATGTGGCGCCGGCGGAAATCATCCGTGTGGTGAGCGCCGGCAGCGTAGAGATCATCGATTACGCCACTCCCCCCACGGTGCCGGACGGTTTTTCGCCGTCGCGCAGGTACATGATCGGCGCGCTGGGCGGCGCCGCGGCCGCCGCGGCGGTGCTGACGCTCCTGTTCCTGCTGGATTTCCGGGTACGGGATACAAAAGAGCTGACCGAACGCTATACGCTTCCCGTGCTCGCCTCCATCAAGCGCGAAAAGGAAGACAGCACGGATCCGGGCCGGTTTTTGCTGAATGAGAACAGCCCCATGAACCAGACCGAAAGCTATGCGAAGCTGCGCATGAATATGCTGTTCACCCTGACGGACAAGAAAAAACACTCCGTGATCGTGTCGAGTGCCATTTCCGGAGAAGGCAAAACCACCATCGCGGCCAACCTGGCCATTTCCGTGGCGATGAGCGGCAAGAAAGTGCTGCTGGTGGATGCCGATATGCGGCGCGCCTGCCTGCAGGAGGTTTTTCATTACAAGCGTCACCTGCTGGGGCTTTCCAATATACTGGTCGGCAGCGCCGACTGGCGGGAAACCCTGGTGAAAACGGAATACAGCACCCTGCAGATCCTGCCTGCGGGCCTTTTGCCGCCCAACCC
>CADBNX010000238.1 GCA_902796115.1 uncultured Eubacteriales bacterium | reverse complement strand
TCGCTGTTCCCGCCACCGGCGGCGCTCACCTCCGCCCTCCATCCTTCGGGCGCAGTTCGCAATGGCATCCGCTGCACTGCGTTTGCGGATACCTATTGCTCACTGGGCTTCCGGTTCGCTGTTCCCGCCACCGGCGGCGCTCACCTCCGCCCACCGGGCAACAGGCAAAGTTTGATCGTACTTAAGATCATTATTCTTTTTTCGTTTTCAGTCTTCAGTTTCAACAAACTATTCCCTATTTCCTCTTCCCCCTTCCCCATCCTCCGCGCAGGCGGCGCGCATGCAGCGCTCCATCTGCCGCCTGATTTCCGCTCCGTCATGCGCCGGGCTGCATTCGTACAGCTTTTCCTCTCCCATGAAAACGGAAGGAACGAAATAATAATCATAGCGCTCCGCGATATCCGGGGAAGCGCTCTCCTCGATCCATTCCATGTCAAGCCGCGCCCAGGCGGGGTTCTCCGCCCGCAGTTCCTTTACGGCCTTCACGGCCTTGCGGCAGTAAGGACAGCCCTCCAGATAAAACACCGTCAGTTTCTTCATTGTCCTGCTCCCGTAAAAACGGCTCCTTTCCCGCTTCAGTCTTTTTTTCCGGCTTTCCGGAACATGAATTTGCGCGCGATATGGATCCCGATCCTGTACGGCAGCGGGCGCAGCGCCCGATCCGCTTCCTTCAGCTTTTCCCGGATCGGGATCTGCTGGGGACAGTGCGCTTCGCACCTGCCGCAGCCGACGCACTGCGAGGCGAACGCCGGTTCCCGGGTCAGCCCCACGGTCTGGGCGTACTGGATGCGTCCCTGCCCGCGGGATTCGATAAACATGGCGTTATAGCACCGGAAAGTGCCGGGGATATCCACGCCCTTCGGGCACGGCATGCAGTACCTGCATCCGGTACAGCCCACCCTGTCGCTCTTCCGGATCTCTTCCGTGACCTTTCCGATCACGTCCGCGTCCTCCGCGGTGAAATGGCCGATTTCCGCTTCGGAGGCGACGCGGCAGTTCTCGCGGACCATCTCCAGGGAATTCATCCCCGAGAGGACCACCGTGACTTCCTTCTGGTTGTACAGCCACCGGAATCCCCACTCGGCAGGGGACCATCCGCGTCCGCTCTGCCGCATCACCTCTTTCGCGCGCTGCGGCAGCATGTTTACCAGTTTTCCGCCGCGCAGGGGCTCCATGATCACGACCGGAATCCCCTTTTCGGCCGCGGCCTTCAGGCCCGTGACGCCCGCCTGCGCGTTCTCATCGAAATAATTGTACTGGATCTGGCAGAAATCCCAGTCCCAGTCGTTCAGGATCCTGAGGAACCCATCCTGATTGCCGTGGTAGGAAAAGCCCACATACCGGATGGCGCCGCTTTTCTTTTTCTCCTCCAGCCACGGGATCGCGCCGACGGCCTTCAGCTTTTCCCACATAGCGATATCCGTCAGGTGATGCATCAGGTAATAATCCACATGATCGGTGCGCAGTCTTGACAGCTGCTCATTGAAGTATTTGTCAAGCGCGGCCCTGCTTCCAACCAGGTACTGGGGAAGCTTCGTCGCGATATTGACTTTATCCCGGATGCCGTTGCGCGCAAGGATCTCGCCCAGCGCGGCCTCGCTGCCGCCGTAAATATAGGCTGTATCGTAATAATTTACGCCGGCGCGGTACGCCTCCATGATTTCCCTTTCGGCTTCCGCAAGATCGATGCTTCCGCCCTTCCGCGGAAAGCGCATGCATCCGAACCCGAGAACCGAAAGCGCGTTGCCGGCCCTGTCATTTCTGTACTGCATCGCGTCACCTCCCTGACGGTACTATAATATATCTCCGTTCCGGAGTCAATCATAATTGTCCTGTTCTCCCCGTGAGTGGCCCTTCCCCCTTGCCCGCGGCGCCCCGATCCGTTATAATATCATCAGATCGGGCCGGACGGACGGTTTGTTTCCGGATCAGCCGTCATATGCCCGGCAAGGGGGAATCGGTATGAACGAACGGGAAATCGTACGGGATCTGGCGCGTCAGTACGCGGAAATCGCCTTTTCGGAGGAATCCGCGCGAAAAGCGGCCAACTGGGGCCGTCTCAACGCGCTCGACAGCAGCGCCCGCCCGCCCGTGATCCTGGATCAGCTTCCGTGGAACGAGTTCGCGCAGGAAGAGGAACTGCGCCTCCTGTGTTCGGATCCGCTTCTGCGGGACATGGAAAAGTACTTCCGGGGGGAGCTCTTCCGCGTCCGTCATTTCGGCGCGGATCTCGTGCTGCCGCCGTATTATCCCTTCGACAAGGTATGCACCGATACAGGCTGCGGCATCACCGCCATCCGCCAGGACGAAAGCGGGCATGAAGGCGCGCAGACCCATCTGTTTGAGGATCAGCTTCCGGACGAAGCCTCCCTCGCCAAGCTGAAGACCCCCGTCATCACCGCCCTGCCGGAGGAAACCAACCGCCTGAAAGCGGCGCTGGAAGATGTCATCGGGGATATCCTGGAGGTGCGCCCCCAGGGCCGGATGATCTGGGCCGGTCTCTGGGACCGCATCACCTTCTGGAAAGGCGCGGAAGCCGTGCTGTACGCGCTGATGGACGAGCCGGAGTTCCTGCACAAACTGATGAAACGCACGGTGGAAATCGAGATGCGCACCGTGGACCAGCTGGAAGAGCAGCATCTTCTGGCTGCGGGCATCGGCACCAAATGCCACTGTGTGGAAACCTATGTGGACGAGCCGCGCTGGCGCGCCATCGACCAGGCGCACATCCGCACGCAGGACTGCTGGATCTCCGGCGCGGCGCAGATTTTTTCCGAAGTATCCCCCGCCATGCACGACGAGTTTGAAATCGAATATATGAAGCCCCTGTACGACCGTTTCGGGTGGGTGAATTACGGCTGCTGTGAACCGCTGGACCGGAAAATCGGCATCATCCGCAAAATGAAAACGGTGCGTTCGATCTCCGCCAGTCCCTGGACGAATGTGGACATGCAGGCGGAAGCCATGGGCGGGGATTATGTGATGCTCCGCAAGCCGAACCCCGCTTTCGTCGCGTCCGGCCGTCCCGACCGCGAAGCGATGGTGAAGGAAATCCGCGCCACGCTGCGCGCCTGCCGGAAAAACGGCACGCCCGTCGCCTTCGTGCTGAAAGATATCACCACCGTAAAGGGCCGCGCGGACTGCCTCACCGAGTGGGTCGGCATCGCGCAGGCAGAAATCGAAAACGGATGATCCCTGCGTCCGCTGCGCGGGCGGAAGGAAGAGAGCCGCGCAGCAGGCAGGG
>CADBNX010000237.1 GCA_902796115.1 uncultured Eubacteriales bacterium | reverse complement strand
TCGGTGCAGGGGTTGTACAGGATGATGCCGTGGTACACCAACTGCCAGAACGGGATCCTTTCGTCAAAGAGGGGAGGGATCTCTCCGCCCAGCACATGAAAAGCCGTGTACATGCAGTAATCCAGCAGGTCCGCCGCGAAATCATATCCGCCTTCGGAGGAAAAGCCGCCGAACAGCTGCCGGGAGAGCGCCATCGTCCGGCGGTACCAGGCCGCGCTGTCCCGGTGATTGACGGGATGGCGCGGATCAAAGCAGCTCACCAGCGGCAGGATGGTCATCACATCGATATAGTGGATGCCGGAGAACCCCATTTGGGCAAGCTTCGGCAGGTCGGATGAGTCAAACCGCTCGAACTGCCTTCGGGGACAGACTTTGTACGGGCGTCCGCCGCCCCAGCAGTATGGGCGCGCCATCAGGGAGCCGTCCCGGTTCTTCACCAGGTATTCCTCATCCCAGCAGTCCGCGATTTCATAGGCCGCCGTGCTGGACGTATGGCAGACGATGTTCAGCCCCGCGCCGCGGGCTTTGCGGATGAGCGATGTGAGCGCCTTTTCGCCGCCCAGGCGCTCGTCCGGCGGAAAAATCTGCGGGAACCTGCCGTCATGGCCGCCCTGATTCCACCCGACCAGGCAGATTTCTCCCTTATTCATACCCTGCCGGGTCATTTCGTCGATGATGTCCCCGACCCGGTCAAAGGTGCAGGCAACGTGCATGGGCGGTTCGGTTTCTGGCGTCTGGTGTTCAACGGGGGAGGGAACCGGTTTCCAGCCCTGGCGGACACGGATGGCGATGCCCTCCGCGGCGTTTTTCAGACGGGGGTCCTTTTCCGCGCGCTCCCGCAGCGGCACGCAGCCGCCTTCCCGCAGCTGAAAAGCACGGCAGCAGCGGGCCATATCGGCATAGGTACCGCCCGGCAGGCGCGTATAGGTTACGGAAAAGTCCTCACAGACTTCTTCTCCGTTCATCAGGTAAAACGGATACGCGAAATACCGCCCGTTTTCGATGCCTGCGCGGACGGAGAAACAGTGCCGCATGCCCCGCGCGATACCGAGAACGGCAAGATTGCCCTTTCGCATGCCCAGACAGCCCATATGGCACCAGCCCGGTTCAAACAGGGTGTCCGGCCGCGGACGGAAGCGGGAGAGCAGTACGCCCTGCGCGGCTTCCCCGGGGATCACAAAATACCCTTCTTCGCTGTCCTGCGCCGTAAAGAAATCGGGCAGGAAGGCGACGGAGCGCACGGAAGAGGGAAGCGAGGCGCGCGGAAGCACGGCGGTGAAGCCTGCGGGTTCTTCGGAGATCAGAACTTCCTTTTCCGATACCGTACCGTCCATTTGCGTGATCAATGCCCTGAAACGCATGGAATCCCTCCCTGAAAACGCTGTATGCTGATGCTATTGTAGCGTAGAGAGGAGCGCCGCGCAAGCAGTATAACAAAACAAAGATATAACAAAACAAAGACGGAGGCTTAATCCCTGCTCCCTTGACTTTCCCGAGCGCTGCGGGTATCATGGGACTGCGGATGCGCGGACAAACGCGTATTTTGGAATCTCGATCACAGGAAAGGGGTTATGAAAAATGGCATTTTTACAGATCCAGTTTTTTTCCGCGGCGCTGAACGTCGCTTCCACGGCCAATGTGATCCTTCCCGAGGCAAACCAGGGGATCGGCCTGAAGGCCGGAGCGGCGCAGAGCCTGCCCAAGGTGCTCTACCTGCTGCACGGCTACAGCGACGATCACAGCATCTGGATGCGCAGGACCAGCGTGGAGCGGTACGCGGCCAAATATAACCTGGCCGTGATCATGCCCGCGGTGAACCACAGCTTTTACTGCAACGAGGCGAACGGGGAACGCTACTGGGATTATGTGAGCGAAGAGCTGCCGCGCACGATGCACCGTTTCCTGCGGCTCAGCGACCGGCCGGAGGATACCTATGCGGCGGGGCTCAGCATGGGCGGTTACGGCGCGATGCGGCTCGCCCTGACCTATCCGGAGCGCTTTGCCGCGGCGGCTTCCTTCAGCGGCGCGGTGGATTTCGTGCGGTTTGTGAACAGCAAAACGGAGCGGGAGGACACCTGGAAGCGTATTTTCGCTGACCCGGCGAAGGCCGCGGGATCGGACTGCGATACGATGGCACTGATGAAGAAGAACGCCTCCGCTCCCAGAAAACCGAAGCTCTACGTGAGCTGCGGCACGGCGGATTTCCTGTATGATCAGCATCGGCGGTTCGTGCCCGCGCTGCGGGAAAACGGCTGGGATGTGACCAGCTTCGAAAAGCCGGGCGCCACGCACGAGTGGGGCTTCTGGGACGAGGAGATCAAAACCTTCATCGATATGATCGGAGCGTAATTCGTGCCTGTTTTCAGGTAATTCGTGCCATTCGGTGCTGTCAGACAGGTTTATGTGATATGATTTCCTGGCGGCAATGCTGCCGGAAATCATTCTGCGGAGGAGATTCGGATGGCTCAGAAAACCTGGCGTCTTTCGGACTTTATCATCGAAACTTTTCGCAGCGCGCCGTGTCATGTCATCCTGGCGTTTCTGCTGGAAGCGGCTGCATCACTGATTTTTCCCGCGCTGACGCTGACACAGGCAGCGTTCATTGACGCGGCTGCGGCACGTATTGCAGGAGAGTCCTCCGGGTTTCTGTGGCCGCTTATGGCAATGCTTGTTCTGACCGGAGGGCGCTATGTGAGCGGCAATCTGAAAGGACTTCTGAATGTGCGCATCCGTCAGCGGCTGGGCCTCACCTTTCGGGTTCGCACGTTCGAGAAACGTGCGCGGCTTTCTTACCGGCACATCGAAAACAATGAGACGATGGATTTGATCGGACGTGTCTGCCGTAAGCCGGAGGAACGCTTTTACGAGGGGTTCAATATCCTGCAGACAATCGGCGGCACGGCGGTTCGCATCGTTTCGCTGCTTGCCATTCTGATGGCGCACGTATGGTGGACAGGTCCCGCCGTCGTACTGCTTTCCACGCCGCTGGCCTGGCTGGCGGTGCGTTCGGGAAAGAAGGCATACGAAGCGAATAAGGAGGCTGAAAAGCATACCCGCCGCGCAGACTACCTCTCCACGCTGCTTACGGAGCGGGAAGGCGCGGAGGAACGCAC
>CADBNX010000236.1 GCA_902796115.1 uncultured Eubacteriales bacterium | reverse complement strand
CCCTGCGAATCCGTTGATCAGCTGTCCTGTGGCATACACCGCATAAAACAATGTGCCGACAAGGCCGAGCTTCTCCGCGTCAACCCCCTGCAGATTCTGTATCTTTTCCATTGCGGATGAAAAATTCACCCTGCAAAGATACGCTGTAAGATAAGTTCCCCAGCAGCAGGCAAACAAAAGCCCGAACCGTGCACGTGCACGCATCGTGATAATCCTCCAAGCTTTATACACAGCGCATCAAAACAAACACCTTTTATGACTATTTTTGTTTTCCGGAATCAGAAATGCCCTCCGTGTCCGCCGTGGGATGTTCCGGAAGAGCCGGTAAAGTGACCGCTGCCGCGGCTTCCGCTGCTTCCGCTGTCAGTCTGGATTCTGGTACGGGTTTCCGTTGTGTACAAATACACATCCGATCTGCGGCTGATGACCGGTGTTCCTTTGATATAGCTGTTTGCCGCAGCGCGTCTTCTCGCGGTTTTCATCCCGGCGCGCATGAAAGCCAGGACGATCAGCGCGATCACAGCGCTCAGGATCACGATGACGGGAAGTGCCGCCAGTGTTCTTTCCACAGGCGTTCTCAGCGTTACGCTTTCCGCATACGTAAAGCTTTCTCCGTTCGCCGCACGCCGCAGGATGATCTCGACATCGTCAAGGTATCTGGTAAAAGCCAGATAATACTCTCCTTCCGAGAGCTCGTCAATCATGTCTTCTTCGATCGCTTCGAGCACCGGGATCGTAAAGATCTCTTCCCCTGTTCCGGTGGTCACCGTATAGTAACTTCTCGAACCCATATCCACGCAGAATATCATCCCGTCGTGTCCGGCCCCATAGCCGTATCCGCCGTAATCATAATAATCCGCGGCAAAATCCCTGATGTGTTTTCCCTGCGTAGAGCGTACAAACAGAAAAACGACCTGGAAACGGTATTCCTCAAGGATTTCCTGCGAACGGGCACGCAGGTCGGCTTCATCGGAGGCGGAAAGCAGTCCTGCATCATCGCTGACAACTTCTCCCGCCGCGATCGCATTCAGGCAGCAGCACACCGACAGGACAAACGCCACGGCAAACAGAACGATTCTTTTCCTCATCAGATCACCCCCCCGTTGAACAGAAAGAAGGCAAGGATCAATCCTGCGGCACTGGTCCCCAGCGTAATCAGAAGCCACATGAGAAAGGCTTTTTTTCCGTCTACCGGCAAATCTCCGACAATTTGCCCGCTCTGGCCGTTCATCGCGAAGGTGTATTTTTTCCCCTTATGGGAAGTATTGAGCAGGTATACCGGCATCAGCGCATTTCTTGCTTCGTTTCTCGTTACCCTGATCTGTGTGTTGACCGGCTGGAAGGAAGTATAGCCGTTAACAGTCGAATCGCAGACCTGTTTGACACTGGCGCGGATTCTCTCCACCGCCCTGCCGGAGCATTCATTCATATCCTGATTGTATCTTTCGGCTTCGTAGCCGCTCAGATAAGCGGAGGAATAACTCTTCGCTTCCTCTGTCCTGAACGGTTCGACCGCTTCCATCAGGGTATCGTCGATTTTTGTGGACGAATTGACGGGCACATGGGAGAAATCCACTTCCCCGCCCCGTCGCAGATGATAGTGCGCGGTCCTTGTTATCATGTAATTTCCCTGCCTGTGCGAGGTTACTTTGGTTGCTTTATAAGTGATGTCTGATTCTGTCTGACAGTCGTACAGCCAGAAGGGAACGTAAATTCCCTGGATTTTATCTATCTGGCTTTCGTTCGCAAAACCGGTCGGAAGCAGCCGTTTTCCTTTGCACAGGTTCCGGTAGGCTTCCTTGGCCTGTTCCCGGTCTTTTGCAAACGGGATCACGAGATCGGGCCTGAAGCTTCCGCTCAGTACTTCCGGCATGACAGCCGCATTTCCGCAGTACGGGCAGGAAGACGCGGCGCTGGTTTCGGAAACAACGATTGAAGCCCCGCAGCCCGGACATTTGAATGCGTGCAGAGCGTCTTTTTCTCCGTCCACGGTACCTTCGGCCGGATGTTCAAACCGAATCTCTCTGGTATCCGCGATCTGTTCATCCTGGGTGACCTGCTGAAGTGTTTCGAGCGGAAAACTGTTTCCGCACGAGGCGCATTTCATCTCCGAAACCAGTCCGTTCCATTCCAGTACGGAACCGCAGCAGGGGCATTTGAAATTCTTTGCTTCCATTCTGATCACCTCTCCCGTCAGAAAGCATTGGAAACCACGCCGGCAAAATAACCGCCGTTCCGGAAAAAGCCTGCCAGTCTGCTCGCGTCAAGAAGCTTCTCAAAAATATCACCCGGCATCATGCTGCACACGATCGGAATCGCCAGAAACATCACATAGACGATGACCAGCCCTCTGAACGCGCCGAATGCGCCGCCGGCCAGCCAGTCAAGCATTTTCAGCAGCGGAAACTCAAAAACATGGCTGATCAGTCCGGCTAAAAGAGATAATAACAGACTGGCCGCAAGAAAACAAGCGATATAACAGAAAACATTCAAGGCCGCGGAAACAACGGTAGTGGACACATAATCATTGACCGTATGAAGCGCACTGCCTGAAAAAACCTCATCCTGCAGGTTTTTTTTCAGCACGGATGATATCTCGCCGGGCAGATCCACGCTCGTAATCACGCGTTCCACCGTATCACCGTTCAGGCCGGCAACATCAAGCGATGCCAGATCGAAGTCTCCGACCCTGGCAACAGCATCCGTATAGGTGGCCAGCGTCGCCGTCAGACCGGTACTGTTGCGCAGTGCGGCATACAGCCTCGGACCGAACAGAAAAGCGAGCCATATGGACAGCAGGAAACAAACGGCAGAAAGCACGGTGCGCAGAAAACCGTGATAGATGCCGTAAAGGACGCTGATTCCGACGATGATCAGGATTCCGATATCAATTACGTTCATTTTCAGCCTCTTCCGTCCGTCAGTCATCACTCATCCGGAGCACCGCCATAAAAGCTTCGCCCGGCAATTCCACCGTTCCGAACTGTCTCATCCGTTTTTTACCTTCTTTCTGTTTTTCGAGCAGCTTCTTCTTTCTCGAGATATCTCCCCCGTAGCACTTGGCCAGTACGTCTTTCCGTACCGCCTTGACGGTTTCGCGCGCAATGATTTTTCCTCCGACAGCTGCCTGAACGGGGATTTCAAACTGCTGTCTCGGGATCACTTCTTTCAGTTTTTCGCAGATTGCCCTGCCCCGCGCATAAGCGTTGTCCCTGAATACGATCATGGTAAATGCGTCGCAAATCTCGCCGTTCAGAAGGAAGTCAAGCTTGACCAGTTCGCTTTCCCGATACCCGGTGATCTCATAGTCATAGGAAGCGTAACCGCGGGATCTTGATTTCAGCTGATCGAAGAAATCGAAAATGATTTCATTCAACGGGAGGTCAAATTCAAGGCGGACCCTTTTCCCCTCGTACTGCATATCGACAAACTCGCCCCGCTTGCTTTTGCACAGATCCATCAGTGTGCCCACAGAATCCTGCGGTGTGTATATCGTTGCCCGGACATACGGTTCACTCATGGACGCGATCTCCGTCACCTGGGGCATGCTGGCGGGATTGTCCAGGATGATCTGCTCTCCGTTCGTCTTTTGCAGATGATAAATCACCGAAGGCGCAGTCGTGATGATATCAAGATCAAATTCCCGTTCCAGCCTCTCCTGGATGATTTCCATGTGCAGCAGGCCGAGAAACCCGCACCGGAACCCGTACCCCAGCGCGACACTCGTTTCCGGTTCAAAAGAGAGCGACGCGTCGTTCATCCTGAGCTTTTCCAGTGCTTCTTTCAGGTTGTCATAATCAGCACCGTCGGCGGGGTAGATGCCGCAGAAGACAACGGGCTGCACTTCCCTGTATCCGGGAAGCGGCTCCGACGCGGGCTGCAAAGCGTCTGTTACGGTATCACCCACCCGCGTGTCGCGAACATCCTTGATGGACGCGGAGATATATCCCACATCGCCGGCAAGCAGTTCTTCCTTCGGACGGAAACCCGGATCAAAAACACCCACTTCCACCACGTCAAATTCCGCGCCGGACTGCATCAGGCGCATCCGCATTCCGGGGTAAACCTTTCCTTCCATGACACGGACATAACAAATGGCACCGCGGTAATTATCATATTTGGCGTCGAATACCAGCGCACGCAGCGGCTTTTCGCTGCTTCCGGACGGAGAAGGGATCTGCGTGACAATCGCTTCCAGAACATCCTCAATGCCGATTCCCTGCTTTGCGGAAACAGCCGGCGCATTTTCCGCCTCAAGCCCGATTTCCTCTTCGATTTCCTTCCTGGTTTCATCGATCTGTGCGCTCGGAAGATCGATTTTGTTGATGACAGGCACGATCTCAAGATCGTGATCCAATGCAAGATATGCGTTTGCCAGTGTCTGCGCTTCCACACCCTGGGTTGCATCGACGACAAGCAATGCGCCCTCGCATGCGGCAAGCGCCCGGGATACTTCATAGGAAAAATCCACGTGACCGGGCGTATCGATCAGGTTCAGGGTGTATTCCTTTCCGTCCCGGGCCTGATACTTCATATTGACGGCTTTGGATTTGATCGTGATTCCTCTCTCCCGCTCCAGATCCATGCTGTCAAGGATCTGATCCACCATCTGGCGCTGCTCGAACACGCCTGTTTTTTCCAGGATGCGGTCCGCAAGCGTCGATTTCCCGTGATCGATATGCGCTATAATACAGAAATTCCGAATCCGCGAAAGTCTCTCCTGCTCCATCTGAACCTCCAGTAACCGTATCCTTATACTTTCTTCAGCTGCCATTTTCCGTGTCTGAACCGTATAAACAGCCACAGACTGCGGAATCCCAGATCCGCTACCATGCACCACCACAGCGCATATACTCCTCCGCCCAGGAGGATTCCTGCCGTATACCCCGGCACTACCCGGACGCACCACATGGAAATCAGGGAGCCGATCAGCGGCATTCTGGTATCTCCCGCACCGCGAAGCGCGCCCGCGTATACGCTCATCAGCGCGTTGAACGGCTGTTCGAATGAGCATATGCGGATCAGCGCCGCACCGATCGCACGGACCTCGGGATCGGGTGTGAACAGAGAAATCAGAAAAGGTGCGAACAGAAATGTTCCGATCCCCACCGCGGTCAGCAGCGTCAATCCCAGTTTGGCGCATCGGCGGCCGGCAAATTCCGCGTTCTTTTTTTCGCCGGCGCCGAGATACTGCCCGGTCAATGCGGGCGCCGCGACCGCAAATCCATATGCCGGCATATACCCGAGCCCTTCCACCTGAATCGCAAGAGAGTGGGCGGCGATCTCCGCTACGCCGATCGATGAAACCATGCCCGTAAAAACCATCTGGCCTATGTTCACGGCCGCTCGTTCCATTGCCGCGGGAATGCCGATGGATAAGATCCGTCCGCATACCTGCCTGTCAAAACGGAAGCGCATTCCCGGTGCGGCAAAGCACAGCTTCAGGGTCCTCCCGCGCCGCATGACCGCCATCACATAACACCCGGATATTGCCGTAGCCGCCGCGGAGGCCGCCGCTGCGCCGCTCACCCCCATGCCGGCACCCCACATGGGCACGGAAAAGCCGAGCAGCGCGATCTGCCGTGCCGGATATATCAGCAGAAAATTCAGGATCACATTCAACGCGTTCGCGATGATTCCGGCACGCATGGGAGTTTTTGTGTCACCCGCTCCGCGCAGGACGCCGTTCATGGCGGAGCCGATATGCCCCGGGACCCACCCGAGCGCATAGATGCGCAGATACCGGGTACTGTCCTTCCAGAGCACTTCCTTTGCCTGCATGATCACAGGCACCAGATGTGCAAAGCACAGTACGGATATCATGATGAAGGAAGAAAGGATCAGCGTCATCATGAACACCTGCCCGGTCGCGTGCTCCGCGTCCCGTCGGTTTCCTTCTCCGATTCTGCGCGCTACGATCGCCGTCCCGCCCACGCCAAGAGACTGGATCATTCCCCCAAGCAGCCATGTGAACGGCCCGATGGCACCGATCGCAGCCGTAGCGTTCGCTCCCATGGATCCGATCATTGCCGTATCCACGAAACCGATCAGGGTTGATGCGATCATCTCCAGAATTGCCGGTCCGGCCAGGGTCAGCACGCGGCGATCCATTTCTCTTGCGGTCATCATTGTCATTCGCTTATCATTCGTCCCTCATTCGTCAGATGATCACGTCTTCGACAACATCGTCCAGCACAGCCACCACAATCGGCTTTCCGCGGTCGGATGCGCCGGAGACAGGGAACTCCTCCGTTGTAACGGGAGTCAGACTCCCTCCGTGCTGTACCACTGTCATCCCACGGAACCCGTTTACCGTTAATGCTGACACCAGCTTGCTTCCGGTGCTTCCGTCCTTTGCCAGAGCGATGCATTTGGCTCCTTTTCCGGCTCTTGCCTGGCGGTCGATCAGCGCACCCATCAGACGCTTGCCCCATCCGCGGTCCGTCATCAGGATGAGCTGATTCGCGTTATCGAACACACCGCCCGAAATCACCGTATCATTCTCATCCAGCCGAATCCCTTTTACACCGGCGCTGACTCTTCCCGTTTCCGGCACTTCTTCGGCTGAGAAACGAATCGACATGCCTTTTCGTGAAACCAGCAGCACCTCATCTTCGGTATCGGCCTGAAATACGCACAGCAGCCTGTCCTGATCCTTCAGCGTGCAGGCTGCAAATCTGCCTCTGCGCAGATCGTATTCGGACGCAGCGCTGCGTTTGATCATGCCGCGTTCCGTCACGAAGCACAGATCGCGCATTCCGGCTGCTTCACCGGGCGCAAAGTCGAGTATTCCTACACACTTCTCTTCATGCTGCAGCCCGTTCAGCACACCGGACAGGGATACACCGCGCTCTTTCGGACGTGTGATCTCATTGAGCGAAGCCACACTCAGCCGGAAGCAATTTCCCAGATCCGTAAACAGACAGAGCGTGTGATCCGTCCGTGTCCGGAATTCCCACCTGCGGAATTCACCTTCGTTTTCCGGCAGGTCGAGCTTCTCATAAGTTCTCGGCGCATAACGGCGCAGCAGTCCGGAACGCGTCAGAACGACGACCGCATCCTCTGCCGCAGGGGACTCTTCGATATCCTCCTCTTCGGGTTTTTCCGTCTCGCCGACGATCTGCGTTCTGCGTTCGTCGCCGTATTTTTCCGCAATCTCCCGCATTTCCTTTTTAATCAGCGACATCAGCTTTTTTTCGCTTGCCAGAATGGATTCAAGGTTTGCAATCAGCTTCAGGATCTCCTGATACTCCCTGCGAAGGGTTTCGATTTCCAGCCCTGTCAGGCGCTGCAGACGCAGATCCAGAATGGCCTGTGCCTGCGCTTCGTCAAAGCCGAAACGGGAGATCAGTTTTTCCCTCGCTTCCTTTCCGTTCCTGCTCGAACGGATCAGCGCGATCACTTCGTCCAGATTATCCACCGCAACGATCAGCGCCTCCAGGATATGGGCGCGGGCCTTAGCCTGTGCAAGCTCATATTCGGTTCTGCGTCTCACGACCGTTTTCTGGTACCGGATATAGTAATCAAGTACGGTCTTCAGACCCATCTGCACGGGTTTGCCTTCCGCTACGGCAACAAGATTGACCCCGAATGTTACCTGCAGATCGCTGTATTTGTACAGATACTTCAGTACTTTCGCCGGATCCGCGTCTTTTTTCAGTTCGATCACGGCGCGCATGCCCGTCCTGTCCGATTCGTCCCTGATATCATGAATACAGGAAAGCTGCGCTTTCTTTTCCTCGGAAAGTTTCAGGATCTTTTCGAGCATCTGTGATTTTGAAAGACCGTACGGAATCTCCGTAATACAAAGGAGACTTCGGCCGGCGCTGCCGCTCTCGATGTGTACTTTTGCCCGCAGCGTCAGTTTTCCGCGGCCCGTTTCATAAGCCTGGCGGATTTCATCGGTATCCAGCAGGATTCCGCCCGTCGGGAAATCCGGTGCCGGCAGCACCTTCATCAGTTCGGAGAGCGGAACGTCCGGTTTGTCCATCTGCAGGCACACAGCTTCGACGGTCTCGCGCAGATTGTGAGGAGGAATGTTTGTCGCAAGTCCTACCGCGATCCCGCTCGCCCCGTTCACCAGGATATTGGGAAAACGGCTCGGAAGCAGATCCGGTTCTTTTAACGTATCGTCAAAATTCAGCCGGAAAGGCACCGTGTCTTTGTCGATGTCCCGAAGCATTTCCAGTGCCAGCGGCGCCATCCTTGCCTCCGTATAGCGCATCGCTGCGGGACTGTCTCCGTCAATGGAACCGAAATTCCCGTGTCCGTCAACCAGGACACCGCGCATGGAATACGGCTGTGCCATTCTGGTCAGGGCGTCATAAACCGAGGTATCCCCGTGGGGATGGTATTTGCCCAGACAGTCTCCCACTATACGCGCGCATTTTCTGTGCGGCTTGTCCGGAGACAGCCCCAGTTCCTGCATGGTAAAAAGGATCCTTCGCTGAACGGGCTTCAGTCCGTCTTCCACCCGCGGGATCGCGCGCTCAAGGATCACGTATTCCGCGTAAGGCATCATGCTCTGATGCATTACATCCTCAAGCGGTACCTGTATGATATCCGGTGCGGGCAGCACCGGCGCATTTCCTTTGGCCATAATTGCTCCTTACTGATTTCTTTTCTTCGCGTTCATTCTGGCTTGAACGCACCCTGCTGACCCTCAAAATGATCCGCTTTATTGAATTCCGCGTGCTGTGTGATGTACTCCCTGCGGGGTTCTACTTTATCCCCCATCAGTATGGTGATCAGGTTGTCCTCCTGCACAGCATCCTCAATGGTCACCTGCATCAGTTTCCTTTTTTTCGGATCCATGGTCGTTTCCCACAGCTGTTCCGGGTTCATCTCGCCCAGTCCTTTGTAGCGCTGAATCGTATATCCGCCGCGCGATCTTGCGGTGATTTTTTTCAGTTCCTTGTCATCATACGCGTATTCGATCCCGTTCTGGCGCTTGACCGCGTACAGCGGCGGCATGCCGATAAAAACATGGCCGTCGGATACGAGTTCCCGCATATAACGGTAAAAGAATGTCAGCAGGATCGCGCGGATATGCGCTCCGTCCTGATCGGCATCCGCCAGGATGATCACTTTGTGATACTTGAGCAGAGACAAATCGAATTCCGCTTCGATCCCGGTTCCGAGCGCGGTAATGATGGACCGGAATTCTTCATTGGAGAGAACCTGATCCAGTCTTTTTTTCTCGGCATTCAGCGGTTTTCCGCGAAGCGGGAGAATGGCCTGAAAATGGCGGTCACGTCCCTGCTTCGCACTGCCTCCCGCGGAATCGCCTTCCACAATGAACAGCTCGTTTTCGGATGCCTTCCTGCCCGTGCAGGCGGAGAGTTTTCCGACAAGCGGAGCCGCTTCCAGTTCGTTCTTTACGCGCGCGACATCCCTTGCTTTTCTGGTTGCTTCGCGCACCCTCGCGGCTTTGACCGCTTTCTCCACGATTTTCTGCGCAATTTCCTGGTTTTTCAGGTCTTCAAGGTACAGCGTCATCTGGCTGCTTACGATGCTCTCCACGGCGGGACGGACTTCCGTGTTTCCCAGACGTCCTTTGGTCTGTCCCTCAAACTGCGGGTTCTTCACCATTACGCAGATGATTGCCGTAATGCCTTCCCTGAAATCCTCTCCGGACAGGTTGTTGTCTTTTTCCTTCAGTACGCCGATCTTCCTTGCGTAATCATTGAAAGCACGTGTCCATGCGGAGCGGAATCCGGCTTCATGGGTCCCGCCTTCGGGCGTCGGAATATTATTGACAAATGAAAAGACAGATTCGCTGTATCCGTCCGTATATTGTACGGCACAGCTGAAAAGGACGTCGTCCTTCCGACCCTCAAAAGCGATCAGTCTGTCGTGAATCGGGGTTTTGTCCCGATTCATGTGACGGACATAATCCGCGATTCCTCCTGTATAGCAGAATTCCTCCTGGCGCGCAGACGCGTCCTGCAGGCGTTCGTCCGTGAATATGATCCTGACGTTTTTATTCAGATACGCAAGTTCCCGAAGACGGTTCCGCACCGTGTCATGATTGAACGATGTTTCTTCGAACACCCGGTCATCCGGAAGAAAACGCACCAGGGTTCCCCTTTTCCGGGTGTTTCCCAGTTTCTGCAGGGGCGTGACCGGATGGCCCGAAAGGATTTTGTGATCCGCGTCCTCAATACTCTCAAACCGCATCGAATAATGGGTCCAGTTGATGAACGCATCCACCGTCAGCCATCTTGAAAGTGCGTTGACGACGCTGGCTCCGACGCCGTGCAGTCCGCCTGAATACGCATAGTTCTCATTGCCGAATTTTCCGCCTGCGTGAAGCCTTGTAAAAATCACCTGAACACCGGGAATGCCCAGTTCGGGGTGCGCGTCCACCGGCACTCCCCTTCCGTTATCCCACACGGAGGCGGAGCCGTCTTTATGCAGCGTAACGGATACCTCGGTCGCGTATCCGCCCATGGCTTCATCGATCGCGTTATCCACGATCTCCCACAACAGATGGTGAAGCCCTCTGGAGCCGGTCGATCCGATATACATGCCCGGACGCATCCTGACCGCGTCCAATCCTTCCAGCACTTTGATACTGCCCGCGTTATAAACCTGTGCCATATCCAACCTGCCTCATCAAAATTGCCTGCCGCCAACTGTACAGGCATCATCTTAATCATACCATTATTTCCGTTTTCCTGCAACTTGAGTTTCATTTGCCTTTACGGCATTTTCATGGTATTATATATTTGTGTTCCTATTTATTCTTGGCGAATTGAGGCTGATGATCATGAACATGCGCACCGAAATCGGCAGAATGCTTAAAACCGGCATCGAAACCGCCTTCCCTGAAGCGTCTGATTTACCGGACAATCTCTCTTCCATGCTGGAAACCCCTCCCGATCCCAACATGGGGGATCTGGCATTTCCCTGTTTCAGGCTGTCAAAAAACCTGCGAAAATCACCGCAGGCCATCGCGCAGCTGCTCGCTCAAACCATTCATGAACCGGAAACCGCCGATGTGTCCTGCATCGGCGGATACCTGAATTTTTCCTTCAACAAATCCAATTTTGCGCGTTCAACCCTTGAAAGCGTACTCGCGTCCCCCGGCAGCTGGGGCTCCTCCTCGGAAGGAAAAGGCAAAACCGTATGTATGGATTACTCCTCCATCAATATTGCCAAAAGGTTCCATATCGGGCATCTTTCCACTACCGTGCTCGGCAACAGCCTGATGCGGATCTACCGCTTTCTGGGGTGGAACGCAGTGGGAATCAACCATCTGGGCGACTGGGGCACGCAGTTCGGCAAGATGATTGCCGCCTACAAGCACTGGGGCAATGAGAAAATGGTCGAAGAAGGCGGGGTCAACGCGCTTACCTCGCTCTATGTCCGTTTTCATGAGGAAGCGGAAAAATGTCCGTCTCTGGAAGAGGAAGGCCGCGCCTGGTTCAAAAAAATCGAGGACGGCGATCCGGAAGCACTGAAAATTTTCAATTGGTTCAAGGAGATGACCCTCCGGGACGCGCAGAAGGTTTATGAACTGCTGGACGTGCATTTTGACAGTTATGCCGGCGAAAGCTTTTACAACGATAAAATGGGCCGCGTAATTGACGAGCTGAAGCAAAAGCAGCTGCTTCGGGAATCGGACGGCGCCATGATCGTTGACCTGGAACCCTGGAAAATGCCTCCCTGCCTGATTCTGAAATCCGACGGTGCAACGCTGTATGCGACAAGGGATATCGCCGCGGCTTTGTACAGGAAGGATACCTATCATTTCGACCAGTGTCTGTATATCGTCGCGTACCAGCAGCAGCTTCATTTCCGTCAGTGGTTCAAAGTACTGGAACTGATGGGTTATCCCTGGGCGAAGGATCAGCTTCATCACGTGGCGTTCGGTATGGTATCCTATGAAGGCAAAACCCTTTCCACCCGCGAAGGGCACGTGGTCTATCTGGAAGAAGTGCTGCAGCGCGCGCAGGAAAAAGCCCTGAACATCATTCGGGAAAAAAGCCCGAATCTTGACAATCCGGAGAAGGTAGCCCGTCAGGTCGGAATCGGCGCCGTCGTTTATTCCGCGCTGCAGAACGGACGCATCAAGGATATCGATTTCTGGTGGGAGCGTGCGCTGAATTTTGACGGTGATACCGGTCCTTACGTGCAGTATACCTACGCTCGCTGCTCTTCCCTGCTCAGGAAAGCAGCTCCGGTCAATGCAGCCGCGCCTGATTATAACGCCCTGGCCAACGACGAGGCGCAGGCCGTTCTCCGCATCCTTTCCCGCTTCCCGGATACCGTCCGCGAGGCGGCGGATAAATACGAACCGTCCATGATCACACGCGCCGTGACGGATCTTGCGAAAGCTTATAATAAGTTCTATTATGAACACCGGATCCTCGATCAGGATACCGCTTCCTCCCTCGCCCGCACGGAACTGACGAAAGCCGTCGCGGATGTCATCAGGACCGGGCTCTGGCTGATCGGGATCGAAGCGCCCGAAAGAATGTAAAGCGAAAGGAGCGGCATATGCATTTCTCAAAGATGCAGGGCATCGGCAATGATTTCGTTTTTGTGGACTGCTTTACACAGGCGGTCCCGGATCCTTCCAGACTTGCCCTTGTGATGAGCAAACAGCATTTCGGCGTAAATGCGGACGGACTGATTCTGGTCGAACCGAGCGACACCGCGGATTTCGCCATGAGGATCTTCAACTCAGACGGCAGCGAAGCGGAAATGTGCGGAAACGGTATCCGCTGCTTCGGCAAGTATGTGTATGAGCGCGGACTCACCGCAAAAAAAGAGCTTTGCATCGCAACAAAAGGCGGTCTGAAACAGATCCGGCTGTTCACGGACGGAAACACCGTAACGAGCGTAACCGTGGATATGGGCAGTCCGGAACTGAATCCCCGCATGATTCCGGTCGATCTGCCTGGTGAAATGGTGCTGCGTCATCGGATGCAGATCATGGGGCAAAGCTATTTTATTACCTGCGTCAGCATGGGAAACCCGCATACGGTTCTTTTTGTCCGTGATCCGGAGGTGATCGATCTGCCCGTGATCGGTCCCCTGCTCGAGCATCACCCGCTGTTTCCCAGAAGGACCAATGTCGAATTCGTCCGCGTCATCAGCCGTGATATCCTGCAGATCCGCGTGTGGGAACGCGGCGTCGGAGAAACGCTCGCCTGCGGCACCGGTGCGTGTGCGTCGCTTGTTGCTGCGGTTCTCGGCGGGCAAAGCGACCGCAGGGTACAAATGAAACTGACAGGCGGAAACCTGAACATTTACTGGAATCCGGACGATGACCATGTGTATCTTTCAGGACCGGCGGAATTTGTATTTGAAGGCGACTGGCCCGATTAATCCGCAAGGAAAGAGAGGAAGGACCCATGAAACTGAACAGCTGCATCGCTGCCCTGCCATCCGGCTATCTGTTTGCCGAAATCGCAAAACGCGTGAAAGCATACTCCGCTCTTCATCCTGATGCGGATCTGATCCGGCTTGGCATCGGAGACGTAACAAGGCCCCTGTCAAAACACGTTGCGCAGGCCATGGCTGACGCGGCGCTCGGCATGTCGACGCCGGAAGGTTTTCACGGTTACGCGCCGGATTACGGATATTCTTTTCTGATCGACGCAATCATACAGGGAGATTACAGCAGCCGCGGCATTGAAATCAATCCTGATGAAGTGTTTATCTCAGACGGAGCAAAACCGGACGTCGGAAACCTGCAGGAGCTTTTCTCCGCCGATTCACGTATCGCAGTCACGGATCCCGTGTATCCGGTTTATGTCGATTCCAACGCCATGAGCGGACGTCTCGGTGTGTTTGAGAACGGAAAATGGAGCCGGCTGATCTACCTTCCCTGCAACGCGGAAAATGATTTTGTTCCGTCCCTGCCCACGGAAAAAGCGGATATTCTCTATCTGTGCTATCCGAATAATCCGACCGGTACGGTGCTGACATTCGCCCAGCTGAAAAAATTCGTCGACTGGGCGATTGAGATGGATTCGATCATCGTATACGACGCTGCCTATAAGGCATTTATCACCCGCGGGGATGTGCCTTTCTCCATCTATGAGATCCCCGGTGCCAGAAAATGCGCGATCGAGTGCTGCTCCTTCTCAAAGAACGCTGGTTTTACAGGGGTCCGCTGCGGATATATGATCATTCCCAGGGAAGTAAGCGGGCTTTGCGGCACGGAACGGGTATCCCTCAACCGCCTGTGGCAGCGAAGGGCATCCACGAAATCCAACGGTGTTTCCTATCCTGTCCAGGTCGCGGCGGCCGCAGTCTATGACGAACAGGGACAGCGTGAAATCATGGAATCGGTCCGGTATTATCTTGCAAACGCCGGAATCATCCGGAAAGGGCTTGCAGGCGCGGGCGGAACCGTTTTCGGCGGCACCGATTCCCCCTACATCTGGATGCAGACACCGCATCGGATGAAATCCTGGGATTTCTTCGATCTGCTGCTGAACGAGGCCAATGTCGTCGGAACCCCCGGCGAGGGCTTCGGCCCGTCCGGAGAAGGCTATTTCAGGCTTACCGCCTTTAATACGAAAGAAAAAACGGAAGAAGCCGTCCGCCGGATCGCAGGCGTGCTTGCCAAACTGTAAACAGAGTAATTCAACGGGAGGAAATCTCATATGATTGACGCGGTTGTTGGTGCAAACTGGGGCGATGAGGGCAAAGGAAAGATCACGGACATGCTTGCCGCAGAAAGCGATATCGTGATCCGTTATCAGGGCGGTGCGAACGCCGGGCACACGATCATCAACGAATACGGCAAATTTGCGCTTCATCTGCTGCCGTCCGGCGTGTTTCATTCTCACATCGTCAATATCATCGGAAGCGGCGTCGCGCTGGATATCGAAGAACTGCTTTCGGAGCTTGATACCCTTACGGAGCGCGGCGTTCCGCAGCCCCGCCTCCTGATCTCAGATCGTGCGCAGGTGCTGATGAAGTATCATGTCCTTTTTGACTGTCTGGAGGAAAAACGTCTCGGAAAAGCTTCTTTCGGTTCCACCAAATCCGGGATCGCGCCGTTCTACGGCGATAAATACCTGAAAATCGGCATCCAGGTCAATCACCTTTTTGATAAGGATCTTCTTCACAGCCGGATTCTGAGCGCGGTCACGCAAAAAAACGCGCTGCTGGAATCTCTCTATCACGAACCGCCCCTTGATGCGGATCAGCTCACGGATACTTATTACGCACTTGGCCGGCGGATCCGGCCGATGGTATGCGATACAGCCCTCTATCTGCATCAGGCGCTGAAGGAAAACAAACGTGTTCTGCTGGAGGGACAGCTCGGTTCCCTTCGCGATCCGGATCACGGTATCTTCCCCTTCACCACTTCTTCTTCCCCCCTCGCCGGTTTCGGAACCGTAGGCGCGGGGCTGCCCGTCCGGCAGTTTGACCGCATCATCGCGGTAACCAAAGCGTACTCAAGCTGTGTCGGCGCAGGCCCCTTCCCGACAGAGCTTTTCGGCCGGGAAGGCGAAGAGCTTCGGAAACGCGGAGGCGATGCAGGAGAATACGGAGCCAAAACAGGCAGACCCAGAAGAGTCGGCTGGTTTGACGCCGTCGCCACCAAATACGGCTGCATGATCCAGGGTGCTACGGAATGTGTCATGACCAATCTGGACGTGCTCGGCTATCTGGATGAGATCCCGGTCTGCACCGGATACCGCATCGACGGAGAAATCACAGATCGGTTTCCTGTCACCCGCCTGCTCGACCGCGCGGAGCCTGTTTACCGCGTGTTTCCCGGCTGGAAAAAGGACATCCGCGGCATTCAGTCCTTCGCGGAGCTTCCCGAAAACTGCAGGAATTATGTGACTTCTCTGGAGAAAATGATCGACTGCCCCATCCGTGCGGTATCAAACGGACCGAAGCGGGAAGAATACATCGTGATTGCGCGGGACGCGAGCGTATGCAGATAACATCCAACTGCCATACACACACGCAGTTCTGCGACGGAAAATCCTCGGCAGAGGAGATGGTCCTCGCAGCGCTCCGTCATGGTTTGAAAAGCCTCGGTTTCACCTCCCACGCGCCGCAGATGTTTGATCCCTCCTACTGCATTGCGCCTTCCTCGGAAGCGGACTATATAACGGAGATACAGAGACTGAGAGGATGCTACGAGCCGCGTCTGCGCATATGGCTCGGCATTGAGCGCGATCTGTTTTCCTGTGCATCGCCTCTTCCCTATGATTACTACATTGCTTCCGTCCACTATCTTCCTCTCCCGGGAGGTTTCGTTGCGGTTGACGGAAATCCGGAGATTCTTCAGGAAAGCTTCCGGTCGTATTTCCGCTCCGACAGCCTCTGTTTTGCAAACACCTACTACGGCCTGATCCGGGCTTATGCCTGCGCATACCGTCCGCCGATCATCGGGCATTTCGATCTCATCAAAAAATACAACTCCCTTCTGAATCTCTTTGATGAAAACGATCCTGCTTACCGGAACATCGCCTTCGGGACGCTGCGCTGCATCCGGGACTGCGACTGCCTGCTTGAGGTCAATACCGGCGGTATCGCCAGGGGCCGGATTTCCGATCCCTACCCGTCCCGTTTCCTGCTGGAAGCCTGGCATGAAATGGGCGGAGACGTGATCGTATCCTCCGACTGCCACGATGCTGAAAAAATCACCTGCGCTTTCGAAGACGCAGTACGCGAACTGCGTGAGATCGGTTTTCGCCGTGTGACGCAGCTTGGTACCGGCAAAACACTTTTTGAACGTACAGAACTGTAAGGAAAGGAATCATCATTGCAGCTGAGAATTGATACAATCGAAGATTACGCTCCGTTAGTCGGCATGAACGACCGGAATATTGCCGTGCTGGAACAGTCATTGCCGGTCTCCGTCTCTCTGATCGGAAACAGCATGACCCTGCAGGGCGAAGAGAAGGATGTGAATACCGCAGCGCAGTGCATCCGCAAGCTGTCTTCCCTGACGGAGAAAGGGGAAAAAATCGATCCGCCTCTGATTCGCTGCATGGTTCTTCTCGCCGGAGAAGGACGAATCGACGAGCTTGATGAGATCCTGTCTTCTTCCGTGACCTTCAATTACCGCGGCAAAACCATACGATGCAAAACGGCAGGACAAATGCGGTACGTGCAGTCCGTCAGGGAAAACGAATTGACCATCGTATCCGGACCTGCGGGTACCGGAAAGACATATCTTGCCGTGGCGCTTGCCGCGGATGCATTGAAAAAGCACGATACAGAACGGATCATTCTGACCAGACCTGCCGTGGAAGCGGGAGAAAAGCTCGGTTTTCTGCCCGGTGACATGAGCCAGAAGGTGGATCCGTATCTTCGTCCTCTGTTTGATGCCCTTTATGATATTCTGGGCCCGGACAGCGCGCAGAGACTTACGGAGCGCGGCATCCTTGAAATTGCTCCTCTTGCCTTTATGCGCGGCAGAACGCTCAGCAACGCCTTTATCATTCTGGATGAAGCGCAGAACACGACCGAAGAACAAATGAAGATGTTCCTCACCAGGATCGGTGAGAATTCCAGATGCATCGTTACGGGCGACATCACACAGATCGATCTTCCGCGGGGCAGGAATTCGGGAATGAAAGAGGCGGTCCGCATCCTGAAGGGGATCGAAAGCGTCGGTATCATCACGCTTGACCGTCAGGACTCTGTTCGCAGCGACCTGGTAAGCCGGATCGTAGCCGCATATGAAAACGACGCGCAGCGACAGTCGGATGAAGGCGGCATGAACCATGAGGTAAGCAGTCATGAGCAGTAAATCTCAACGTGCGGCCAATCGTACCCTGATATCGTTTTTCAGCAGGAATAAATATCACATTCTGATATGCCTGCTCTCCACAGCAGTCATGGTTTTCCTTTTTCTGCTGGAGATCACTCCCGTCCGCTATGACCTGCAGATCGGCATGGTTCCCAATCAGACCATCGCGGCCACCAAGGATGTGGTGGATGAAATCACGACCAGTCAGAAGCGGCAGGAAGCCGGACGGCTTGTTCAGCCGACTTATGTGTATCAGGACGGGATCACGGAAAATGTCCTGTACAATCTGGATCAGGTGTTCACTCAGCTCAAATCCGTCCGTCAGTACAGCGACACGCTGCCTGATATTTCCCCCTCGCGTGTGTTTTCCGGCGAGGAACTTGCGTATGCGCGGACCATTCTGACGCTGATCAATCTGCGTGATCATCAGCTGACTACGCTGATGCGCGCCTCGCCGCAGGAAATCGATGCGCTCTATGCTTCCATACGCACCGCAACGGATAACACCATGAGGGGCCACGTGTCTCAGGGAGAAGAAACGGAAGCCGTACAGCGCATCCTGCTGATTATCGGTTTCGGCGTGGATCAGAACCTGCTTCAGAACGTAGCCATGCCGGTACTGAATTACTGCATTCAGGCAAACATGGTAGTGGACGACGCGAGTACCCAGGCGGCGAGGAATGAAGCCATGGCGGCGGTAGAACCTGTCATCTACAAGCAGGGACAGAATATCGTCGTAAAGGGCGAAGGCCGGATCACGCAGAATCAGCTCGCCATGCTGTCCGCGCTGGGGCTCCTGAATGATCACAATACAGATCAGGATTCTTACCGCGGCGGGATCATTCTCGTTGCGGGGCTTATGCTGATCCTCTATCTTCTGATTGACCAGCTTGAGCACCATCTTCTTCCCGCACGGTCTCTGCTGATCCTGAGCATGGCCTGTATCCTTACCTTCGGGCTGTGCATGCTCGGCAAACTGATCAATTCCTACCTGATGCCGGCCATTCTCTGCGGCATGCTGGTATCCATGCTCGTATCACTCAAATGCGGTCTGATCTGCAACGCGGCTTTCGCGGTATTGATTTCCGTGCTCACCATCGGCGGAGACGAAGCTTATGCGGAAATGGCCGTGCTTCTTTTTACGACCACTTTTATTTCGGGTTCCGTCGCGATCCTGATCCTGAAGAAAGCCCGTTCTTCCCGTCTGTTCGGCTTTATTACAGGTCTGATCGCCGCCGGTTGTGATCTTGTGGTGTGTCTCTGCATCGCATGGATGACTTCCAGCGATCTGAACGGCCTGTCCGCTTCTGTTTTCTGGCGTATGGGCGGCTCGGTCATCGCCGCGCTGCTGTTCATGGGCCTTGTCCCGCTGTTTGAACTGATTTTCAACCTGCCCACCAATTACAAGCTGCAGGATCTGAGCAATCCGAACCTGCCGCTCCTGAAACGGCTCCTTGTTGAGGCTCCCGGCACTTACCATCACAGCATCATCGTGGCCAATCTGGCGGAAGCTTCGGCGGAAGCCATCGGCGCAAACCCGCTTCTTGCCAGGGTCGGAGGCTACTTCCATGATATCGGGAAACTGAAACGTCCTTCCTTTTTCAGGGAAAATCAGACCGGAGAAAGCAATCCGCTTGATAAATCAGATCCCCAGGCATCGGCCAATATCGTCATTGCGCACGTCCGGGACGGCATAACAATGGCGAAGGAGGCTCATTTCCCAAAGGAAGTGATTCAAATCATCGCCGAACACCACGGTGATACGCCTGTCATTTTCTTCTATCATAAAGCCCTGCAGATGGCAAACGGAAACCAGGTCAGTATGGATGATTTCCGTTATGACGGAAAACCGCCCTCCACAAAGGAAGGCGCTATCGTCATGCTCTGTGATACGATTGAAGCCGCCGTTCGCACACTCAAGTCCCCAACGCCGGAAAGTATCGAAAGTTTTATCGTGAAACTGGTCCGCGGCAAAATCGAAGACGGCCAGCTCAGCTCCGCCCCGCTGACCCTGCGCGACATCGACCGCATATGTACCGCATGCACATCCGTGCTCGTCGGTGTTTTCCATGAAAGAATCGAATATCCGGAAATGCCAAAGCATACTTCTTCCATCCGGATGCATCATAAATCCACGGACAAAAAAACGCACGCAGATGTTCCGGAAGCGCCCGGCAGCAGCATCGTCGTGCCGCAGCCCGTTCCTGAGCCTGTACCGGTCGTCATTCCGAAAGACGCACAGCCTGCGCCTGTGATCGAGCCGGAGGATCTTGTCGATAATCCTCCGCCGTTTATCAGTCACGAGCAGGCCGAAGAACAGCCCAAAACCGAAAAAGCCGATCCCCCCCGTGAGCCCACGGAAGAGGAGAATGCGTAATGGTCAGCGTGGCAATGGAAAATGACTGTCAGACTGTTTTCACGGACGGGGAACTGATCCGAAAGATTGCCGGTATCTGCCTTGAAATCGAAGAAATCAACGCTCCGTGCCAGATATCGGTTTTGCTGACCGATGGCCCGCGCATCCGGGAAATCAACCGTGAATGGCGTTCAACGGACCGGGAAACCGACGTGCTTTCCTTCCCGTCTCTGCCCTTCTCTCCCCGCTTCCTTGCCCGTGATCATCAGGGCGAACTGAAGGAAGCGTTCGATATCGATACGGGCTGCTGTTTTCTGGGTGACATCGTCATTTCCGTCCCGCGGGCTGCGGCCCAGGCAAAAGAATACGGGCACAGTTTCAGACGCGAAATCGCCTATCTGACAGCCCATGCCATGTTCCATCTTCT
>CADBNX010000235.1 GCA_902796115.1 uncultured Eubacteriales bacterium | reverse complement strand
GTTCCCGGGCGCCTCGTTTTTGTTTCCGTGCTTGTATTCATCGCTTCAATTTGATATAATCTGTAAGAACAGCGAATTCGAAGGCAGAGGGAGGCCGTTGTTTTGAGCAATTTCGGCGAAGAAAGAAACCGTGGGGAACGCACTTCCGAACAAAGAATAAAACAGACCGCTGCGGACCGGCAGGCACACGCCACACAGGTTTTTTCATCCGGGGAGCCCCGTCACCGCAGGAGCACCCAAACCCGTTCCGAAAATACCCGCAGTGAATACGGCGGGCAGTCCGACGGCGGAAAACGCCGCGGCAAGTGGCTGCCGGCCGTACTGATCCTGGCGGCGTTCGTTCTTCTTTGCGCGGGCGCATACCGCATTCTGCCCGATGACTCCCGCATCAAATCCGCCGTACGCGGCGTGCTGCACGGCGGCGCGGAAACCGGTCAGGGCACCCCGGCGCAGAAGGATCCGGTGCTGGAATTCAAAACCGACCGCGATACTTATACCGTCGGCGCGCGCGTCGTATTCCAGCTCACCTGTGACCCGAGCGTCGTCAACGTCCGCATCTATGACCGGAACGGAGCGGAAGTGCCCGGTTCCTCCGCAAGGATCAGCGAAGAGAGCCGCAGCATCTGGACGGTTACCGTCCTCTTCGAGGAACCCTGCGAGGGAGTGTTCCGTCCCGGCGTACTGGACAGTTCCAACAATCTGATCCTCTCGGAGAAAACCCTTTCTCTGACCGTGACCGTGCCGACGGCAAGTCCCGTTCCTTCCCCGACCCCCCTGCCCACGCAGGCGCCCGTGGCGACTGCCTCATCGGGCGCCGTAGCCACCTTTGCCGTTCCCTCCGCTTCACCGGGCCAGACAAGCGCACCGGTGGTGGTGCAGGCAACAACGCAGATATCCTATGTGCAGATCACTGCGCAGCCCGCGCAGACCGCTTCCACGGCGGAGCCTGTTCCGACGGCAGCATCCGCCCCCGCGGAAACCGCTCCGACCGCGGCTGAAACCGCGCCTTCCGCGGAGCCTACACAGGTACCCGCGACCCCCGTGCCCACCGAGGAGCCCACTCCTGTCCCCACCGCCACGCCTCTCCCCGTCTCGGGAGACGCGGCGCCTCCTTCCGCGCTCGGCATTTCCGAGGGGGTGTACTCCGGTTCCGCCGCGCAGTCTTCCTATACCCGCAAAGCCTCCCTGCTGATACAGGACGCGGACCGGTACAGCTATCATGACGCGGGCGTTTACGCCTTCCGGGGCGATAATTTCCGCCGCAACGCGGCGTTCGGCACGGCGGAAGTGGCCCAGGGCACGCTGGAGGAAGTCTGGGCGTTCGACATGGGCGGCCTGCGCACCGCCGATTACGGCACACTGTACGGCCTCGGCTGGAACAGCCAGCCCGCCATCATCAAATGGTCCAAGGAAGTCCGCGAATCGATGAACCTTGACGAGGAAAGCAGGACGGAATCCGCCATGCGCGAGGTGATATTTGCCGCGCAGGACGGCAAAGTGTACTTTGTGAACCTGACCACCGGCAAGGCATCGCGTCCTCCCATCAGTATCGGCTATCCGCTGCGCGGAAGCGTCAGCGTCGATACGCGCGGACGGCCCCTGATCTCCTTCGGTCAGGCGATTTCGAAGCTTTCCGATAAAACCGGCGCCATCGGCTTTTACCTGTACAATCTGCTGGATCAGAGCCGGGCGTATTTCCTGAACGGCCGTTCCAACGACAACCAGACGCAGTATTCCAGCAACGGCGCGTTCGACGGCTCCGCCCTCTTCCTGCATGAAAACGGCATCGACGCGCTGGCGGTCGCCGGTGAAAACGGTCTGGTATACACGATCGAGCTCAACGGCAAATTCGAATGCCCGACGCCCGATAAGCCGGACAAGACCGCTTCGCTTGATATTTCCCCGGCGGTCATCTATAACAAGAGCATCGCCCGCAATGAGAAAGAAGGCCGCACTACCATCGAGAGCGGCATAGCCATGTACGCCTCATACCTGTACGCGGCGGACGGATACGGCATCCTGCGCTGCATCGATACCGATACCATGAAAACCGTGTGGGCCTTTGATACGGGCGACAATACGGACGCCGCCGTCGCGCTGGACCTGACGGAAGACGGACTGAACCTGTACACCGGAAACACCTGCTACAGCCGGCTGAAAAAGACGGATCCCGTCTCCATCCGCAGACTGAACGCGCTGACCGGCGAGGAAATCTGGAGCTATTCCGTGCCCTGTGAGAAAAACACGGACGAAATGTCCGGCTGCAAGGCAAGCCCCGTCATCGGCCAGCACGATCTGGACGGGCTGGTATTCTTCACCGTGAACAAAGTAACGGGCGGCGGCGCAAAGCTGATCGCGTTAAACAAACGCGACGGAAGCCTCGCATGGGAATTCAGCATGGCGGAGAGCGTCTCCTCCCCGGTCGCTGTCTACAACGCGGGCGGCAACGGATGGATCATCCAGGCGGATTCCAAGGGCAATATCTATGTGCTGGACGGCCTGACGGGCTACCTGAACAGCACCGCGCAGGTGGAAGGCCGCATCGAAGGCTCCCCCGCCGTCTACAGGGATATGCTCGTCATCGGCACCTGCAGCAAGAATCCGAAAATGTACTGCTTCAAGATCAAGTAAGCGGAGGTCACGGCTATGAATCAACGCTATCTGATGGCGCTCGACCAGGGAACCACTTCTTCCCGGGCGATCCTGTTCACGTTTGAAGGCGCGCCGGTCGCGCAGGCGGCTTTCGAATTCCCGCAGCATTATCCGAAGCCCGGATGGGTGGAGCATGACCCGGCGGATATCCTCCACACGCAGATCGAAGCCATGCGCACTTGCGTGCGCAGCGCCGGCATCGACGCGCAGGAAATCGCCGCCATCGGCATCACCAATCAGCGTGAAACCACGCTGCTGTGGGAAAGAAGCACCGGAAAAGCGCTGTATAACGCCATCGTATGGCAGTGCCGGCGCACGGCGGACCGGGTGGAGCGCCTTGTGCGCGAAAACGCGGCGCCCCTCATCCGGGAAAAGACCGGTCTGATCCCGGACGCGTATTTTTCCGGCACCAAGCTGCAGTGGCTGCTGGATGAGCTTCAGCTGAAAAACCGTGCCGAAAACGGAGAACTATGCTTCGGCACCATCGACAGCTTTCTCGCCTGGCACCTTGTGGAAGGCCACCCGCATGTCACGGACGCGACCAACGCCGGGCGTACCATGCTTTTCAACATCCGCACGCAGTCCTGGGACGAAGACCTGCTCCGCCTGATGGACATCCCCCGTCAGCTGCTTCCCGAGGTACGGGACAGCGTGGGCATCATCGGCATGCTGCATCCGGATATCCTGGGCGCGCGTATTCCGGTGGCCGCCATTGCCGGCGACCAGCACGCGGCCCTCTTCGGGCAGGCATGCTTCAAACCCGGCATGGTGAAAAACACCTACGGCACCGGCTGCTTTATGCTGATGAACGCCGGAGAGGACCTGCGCGTCCCCTCCTCCGGGCTGCTCAGCACGGTCGCTTGGCGCATCGGGGGCAAAGTGACCTACGCGCTGGAAGGAAGCGTGTTTATGGGCGGCGCCACCATCCAGTGGCTGCGTGACGAGCTGCACCTGATCCGGACCGCGGCGGAAACCGAAGGACTGGCCTTCAGTGTGCCCGATACCGGCGGCGTCACGCTGGTGCCCGCGTTCACGGGGCTCGGCGCCCCGTACTGGAACATGTACGCGCGCGGCACGCTTACCGGCATGACCCGCGGGACCGGCAGAGCGCATATCGCGCGCGCCGCGCTCGAATCCATCGCGTTCCAGTCCGCGGATCTGTATACCGAAATGCGCACGGCCTGCGGCTTTGATCCGGACTGCCTGCGGGTGGACGGCGGCGCCAGCGCCAACCGATTCCTGATGCAGTTCCAGTCCGATATCCTGAACCTGCCCGTACAGCGTCCCGCCGTGTCGGAAACGACCGCGCTCGGCGCCGCGCTGATGGCAGGCCTCGCCACGGGCATATATGATTCTCTCGAGGATACCGCCGCTTCCTGGCATGTGTCCGAATCCTGGAAGCCCGCCATCACGGATGAGGAAAGGCAGAACAGGCTCAAAGGCTGGAAACGGTCGGTGGACACTGCGATCTGGTGGGCGAAGGAACGGCAATGAACGTGAAACGGCTGATTCTGATCTGCGCAGCGCTGATGATGCTTTGTCCTCTCTCCGTTTGTACGCATGCGGAAGAAACCGGCGCACGGGACGCCTTCATCGACGGCATTATCGAAAGCTGTGAAACCATCTTCACGGAAACGCACGGGCGCGCGCAGCGCGCGCAGTACGCCGGGGACATCTATGTGTGCAAGAATTTTACCACCCATGTCTTCCGTCTCAACCGCGACCGTTTCCGCATGGCCGAATTTCCGGATACCCCGCTCGTCATCCCGGACAATCAGCCGCGTGAGGCGTGCAAGCCCTATGTATACGGCGTCGAATGGAAGGATGTGTCCGCTTCCGACGGCAATCCTTTCGTCGCGGCCGCTTCCTTCCGCTATGACAGCAAGCTTTCCACAGCGGAAAACCGCGAGGCGGCCCGGGCGTTCCTGATGCAGGTGAAGCGCGGGGACTATTTCCAGATGGCGGCAAACTATTACTACGGCGTCGGTGCGCACAGCCTGATTTTTATCGCCGATTACGATCCGGATACCGATTCCGTCCATTGGACGGATTCCAATATGAAGGGGCAGAAAAAGAACGGCATCCGTTACGGATACGTGCAGTTTGACGCTGTAAAGGAAATAGACTGGTTTGTGGACGCTTTCTGCCGGAAAAATTACGGTGCCACCCTGTACCGGCTCCGCGATGATATCATCTATGCGGCCGGG
>CADBNX010000234.1 GCA_902796115.1 uncultured Eubacteriales bacterium | reverse complement strand
CCGCCCACATGGCAGCTTTCGCGCACCACGCAGCGGCCCATCGAAATCACCGCGATCTCCGTGAGCCCGCCGCCCACGTCCACCACCATATTGCCGTAGGCGGAACTGATTTTCAGCCCCGCGCCGATGGCGGAGGCAATGGGACGTTCCAGGATGCGCGTCCTGCGGGCGCCGGATTCGAACAGCGCGCCGATGATATGGCGGCGTTCCACGTCGTTGACGCCGGCCGGCAGGGAAAGAATGATGCGCGGACCGCCGAAAAGGTGCTTGCCTGTCACCTTGCGCACAAAGGTGTTCAGCATCACGCAGGTCAGATTCAGATCCGAGATGGCACCGCTGAGCAGGGGACGCGTGGCGATGATGCTGCCCGGGGTTTTTCCGAGCATTTCACGCGCTTCGTCCCCGACCGCCAGCACCGCGCGGGTCTGACGGTCGATCGCGATCACGGCGGGCTGATCCAGCACCACGCCGCGTCCCTTTGCAGAGATCACGACGCTTGCCGTGCCCAGATCAACGCCGATGTCCAGTACCTGAGCCATGAAATCCACTCTCCTTGAACGACACTGTTCACGGCGTGAACAGTGTCTGCGGGCGGGTACATCGTGCCCCCGCGTGCCTCCCTGCGCGATGACCATGTATTTCGGAAAGCCGGGACGAGATTCGCAAGCAAATCTCGAAACTGTTTTCCTCATGCGTGTTCATCGCGTCAAGGTATGAAAATCGCTGTGCGATTTTCCGTCATTCAACGGCGCAGCCGCTGAATGATGATTGACAGCAGAGGGTGTTCCCCCTCTGCACTCCCCTTTGGTGAAGCTGCTTTCTGCCGTTTTTTCAATCCGTATGTTTATTATGCTCTGTTTTCAGTGACCTTTGAACCTGCGCGGCAAAGAAGCATGAATGCGGTACCACGCGTGAAGGTTCCCATATTATTTCGATAAAGATCGAAAATCTCCTCTTTTTTGGAATAAAAGCGCTATCGGAATGCCACTTTTTTGAAAAAAATTCGTAATTTTGTGTTTTCATCTCCACTTTGACCCTTTCCGCGCCGATTTTTCCGATGAGAAACACGCATGGAAAACTTTTCCGGAAGAGGTGACTTTCCACCGGAAATGCTTTATAATACGGGATGAAACAAAGCGGGGGTGTTAAGCCCGCGGGAAGGATGGAGTTTGGATGGAAAAGATACGTGTTGGACTGATCGGATGCGGCGGCCGGATGGGCGCGCATATGAAAAGCTTTGAGCAGATGCCGGAAGTGGAGGTCGCGGCGGTAGCAGACCCGATCGCGGAGCGCCGGGAAAACGCGGCCAAGCGCTTCGGCTGCAAGCGGGTGTACGCGGATCACCGGGAACTGTACGCCGCGGAAAACAAAAACACCCTGGACGCGGTCCTGATCGCGGTGGAGCCGACGGCGCATGACGGCACGGAGGAAGGCGCGATCGACCGCGGGCTGCCGTTCCTGGTGGAAAAGCCGATGACGCTGGATGTGAAGCAGGGAAGGAAGATCGCCGCGCAGATCAAAGAAAAGAAACTGATCACGGCGGTCGGTTTCCAGGACCGGTATCTGGACCTCATGGAAATGGTCAAGGCCGAAGTGGACAAAGCGCCCAAGGGCGGACTTGTGTACGGCGCGTGGGTAGGCGGCATTCCCGGTCCCTGGTGGTGGCAGAAAAAGAGCACCTGCGGCGGGCAGCTGGTGGAGCAGAACATTCACCTGCTGGACGGCCTGCGCTGGCTCTACGGCGAGGCGGAGAGCGTATGGGCCACCTGCACCACGGGCATGATCCACGCGGGGCAGAACGGCGTATCCCCTCTCTACGATACGGACGATCACTCCACCGTGGTGATCCGGTTCGCGAACCATGTGACCGCGACGCTGGTCAGCGCGTGCTATTCGAGATCCGTGCGTCCGAACTGCGGACTTGTGATCACCCTGCCGGATATGATCCTGGATTACCGGCTGCGCAATAACCTGATCATCCGCACCGCGGAGGAGACCCGCGACATCCCGCGCAAGGTGGATCAGACCCTGCTGCTGGATCAGGCGTTCATCAACGCGGTCAGAACGGGCGACGCTTCGGGCATCCGTTCCCCGTATGAGGACGGCCTCAAATCCCTGGAGCTGGGCTTCGCGGCCAACGAATCGATGGAAACCGAACAGGTGATTCACTTTTAAGGGCATACTGCCTGCTGAGACATAAAGGAGGACAACGATGCGTCTTTGTGTACCGATTCCGTGCTTTTTCAAAAACACGGCGTTTCCGGATGCCATTCGCAAGGTGGGCGAACTGGGCTTTGACGCCGCGGAAACCTACAACTGGAAGAACCTTGACCTGGACGCGGTGCGCGCTGCCTGCGAGGAAAGCGGCGTGGAGCTGCTGAGCATGTGCACCACGGAATTCCGCATGACGGATCCGCAGTACCGCACCCTGTGGCTGGAGGGACTCAAGGAGAGCTGCGCCGCGGCAAAGCGTGTGGGCGCGCACAAGCTGATCACCCAGGTGGGTCCGGATACCGGCGCGCCGCGTGAGGAGCAGCACGCGAGCATCGTGGCGGCCCTGCGTGAGGCGAAGCCCATCCTGGAGGACAGCGGCGTAACCATCATGATCGAGCCGCTCAATACCTATGTGAACCATCCGGGATACTATCTGTGGTCCGCGGTGGAAGCGTTTGAGATCATCCGCGAGGCGGAGAACCCTTGGGCCAGGGTGGTTTATGATATTTATCACCAGCAGATCATGGAAGGGAACATCATTCCGAACATTACCGGAAACCTGGACCTGATTGCGCATCTGCATTCCGCGGGACACCCGGGCCGCAATGAACTGCAGTACGGCGAGAACGATTATAAGGTGATTTTCGCCGCGGTGGACAAAGCGGGCTACAAGGGCGCCTGCGGGCTGGAGTACCGTCCCCTGATGGATCCGATCGAAAGCCTGAAGACCGCGAAACAGCTCTACGGGAAAACAGAATAAACAGGAAAGAAATGCTGGGCTCACTTTCGGCGGAACAGACATAACCAAATAGCCTTCCGCGGAAGGTGAGCCCTTTTTGAAGCCGCGCGGAGCGGAAAGCTTCCGGAAAGCCGCTCCGGGCGGACGGAAAGTTCCGGCAAGCGGGGAAAAGCGCCTGCAGACGGGCCGGGACGGGAGGACGGACATGAAAAAGGTGAATATCGGCATCGTGGGATGCGGATGCATCAGCGGGATCTATCTGAAGAACCTGACGGGAATGTTCCGGAACACGGTCAGCGTCAGAGCGGTGTGCGATCTGATCCCGGAACGCGCGCTGGAGGCGCAGAAGCAGTATGAGATCCCGAAGGCGTATTGCACGGATGAGGAGATCATGGCGGATGAGGAGATCGAGCTCATCGTGAACCTGACGACGCCGGATCAGCACTGCCCGGTGAATATGAT
>CADBNX010000233.1 GCA_902796115.1 uncultured Eubacteriales bacterium | reverse complement strand
CCGAAGGTGGTGCGGGACATCCGGGCGGAACAGCGGAGCGGGGGTGAGTTCACCTGCTGCTGTCCGTACTATTACGGCGGGCTTCCGGCGGATCCCGTCTGCTCCTCCTTCCTGATCGCGGCCCGGGAGGCGTGGATGCACACGGGAAACCTTGCCCTGATCCGGGAAAATTTTGACGCCCTGGCCGCGTGGGAGGATTATCTGCTTTCCCGCAGCAGGGACTTCATCGTGGACTACAGCTACTACGGCGACTGGGCCGCGCCTTACTACGCCTGCGAAGGCGGAAAAATCGACGCCGCGAAGAATGCCGAAACCGAAGGCATCCTGATGTCCACGGGGTATTCCTTCTTCAACTGCCGCCTGCTTTCCGAAATGGCGGACGCGCTGGGAAGAAGCGGGGACGCCGCGAAGTACCGCTTCCTTGCCGGAAAAGTGCAGAGCGCGTTCCTCGAAAAATGGCACGACGGGCGGGGAAAAATCGGGAAAGGCTCCGAAGGCGCGCAGGCGTTTGCCCTGTGGCTGGGGATACTGCCGGAGGACGCGCGGCAGGCCGCCGCGGACCTGATGGCGAAGGACCTGACCGACCGGGGATACCGCTTCACCACGGGCAATCTCTGCACGCGCTATCTGCTGGACACGCTGGCGGAATACGGGCACATGAAGGAAGCGTGGACGCTGCTGACAAAGGAAACCTACCCGTCCTGGGGATACATGATCCAGAACGAAGCGACCACGGTATGGGAGCGGTTCGAACTGAAAAAGAATCCCGGCATGAACTCCCACAATCATCCGATGTACGGAGCCGTCGGGTATTTCTTCTGGGCGAAGCTCGCGGGGATCGAGCCGCTCGCCCCCGGGTGGGCGCGTTTCCGCGTCGCTCCCATCCTGCCGGAAGGGCTTTTATCCGTCCACGCCGTCCTGAATACGGTGAAAGGAGATCTGTCCGTACGCTGGGCCGTGCGGTACGGAAAGAAGTATCTGTTCTTGCAGGTCCCGTTCGGGACGAGGGCCGAGGTCGATTTCTGCGGCGTCCGCAGGGAAGTGGGAAGCGGATATCACGTGATCGAAGCGGATTAGGCAACAAGAGTTTTTTGCCCATCTCTTTGTTGAGTATTATCCATTAATGCTGAAAGTTGCCAGACGATATACAAGGGCTGATTATGACGCAGAAGACATTGCCAATGATTCATTGGTTGCACTTTATGGAAAGACAGAGGTTTTACGACGCCTTCAGCCTGCGCAATTGAGAGCTTATATTATCGTTACAGTCCGAAACTATGGTTTAATGGCAATAAGAAATTCTCAGCGGATTCCCCCTATGGTTGAGATTACATCGGAGTTATGCAAAGATAATGATTTTCAGAATCCCGAGAAAAGTCTGATACAGTTATGTACAATGGAAGAACTAAGGAAAACAATACGAAGCATGGAACCCGGGGAAAGGGAGATTCTGATACTCAAATACTATTCTCACATGAGCAATGCCCAAATTGCCAAAAAACTGAATATCAAAGAGGGTACAGTTCGCGTAAAACTGATGCGAGCCCGCCAGCGCTTATACAAATTAATCCTGAAATCTGACAGTGGCAGCGAATGACCGTATGATACCTGCTGGAATTCATACTTTTCAGCGCGGGGAGGATACTCATGAAATGTCCGACTTATCGGTAAGTTCCGATCCCGGCGCTTTTCAGCCGCGCCGTCACGCCAGTCCGCACAGCGCGAACGGATCGTCCCTGCCCGCGTCGAAAGCGGCAAGAAACAGCTCCTGCTCCAGCACCTCTCCGGGACGGATGGTGTACTGCGCGGGGAGGGCCGGCCCGACCGAGGCGGAACCGATGCCGCTCATGCGCGCGTCCGTGTGAAGCACGATTTTATCCCCGCCCGCAAGGTCGCCGGGATGTTTTGCCGACGCGATTTCCCAGGGCGTAAAGGGCTGCACGTTGAAGAAGAAGGGCTTTGCCGCCCAGACACACAGCCCCCTGCCCGATTCGTCCGTCAGCGTGACGAATGACGCGCCTTCCACGCCGCCGGATTCCTGCGGTTTCAGGTAGGTTTCCCTCCGCTCCAGCGCGTCGAACCGGAACAGGCCCGGATGGGAGGAGAGCTGTTTGTCCGAATAGTTTTCTCCCGGACCCGGACCGTACCAGGCGACGCGGCGCAGGGACGCGGGCAGCGTCCACATCAGACCGCAGCGCGGCAGCCATACGGGCAGGTCTTCCCGTACGGTGTACCGCAGACGCAGCCGGAGGATTTCCGATTCCCGGCAGGCGAGCGTGCCCAGGACCGCCGGGCGGTAGCTCATGCCGCCCAGCGCGAAGACGGTCTCCCGCACGCCTTCCTTTTGCGCTTCCCGGCGGATCGTGCAGCATGCGATCTGCAGGTTTTCCCCGTCCGGGCTTTCCCAGGTCTTCCGGATCAGGCGGTCGTTATCAAGCGGCGCGCGCCAGATGCAGGGCTCCATATCCAGGATCACCTCCCGGCCGAAGGCACTGGCCTGTGACGGAAAACCGCCGCTCCATGCCGCCCGCAGGGGCTCCGAAGGCGCGGCGCAGGCTGTCAGGCCGCGGCGGAGCACGCTGTGCCGGGTGCACAGCGTGTGTCCTTCCTCAAGGCAGCCCAGGGGGCGGTTCAGCACGGCCCGCACCAGCAGCACGTCTTCCCCCGGCAGGCCGGGTTCGGTCCGTATCAGACCGCTGATATCGACGCGTCCGGTTTCTCCGGGCGAAAGACACGGGCAGGGAAGGGTCTGCTCGCGCGCTGTTTTGCCATTGTGCAGCACGGACAGAACAAGTGTGATATGCGAGGTGTCCCGGAAAGCATAGCGGCTGCGGACGATGAGCACGCTTTCATCCCGCGTGAAGGACAGCGGCGCGTAGGCCTCCTTCAGTTCCGCGAGACCGCTGTGCGGCTCCCGGTCCGGACTGACCAGCCCGTCCGCGCACAGGTTTCCGAAATGCTTCGGTTCCCCGAAATCACCGCCGTAGAACAGCGTGCCCCCCTTCCCGCGCAGCGCGTGATCCGCCCATTCCCAGATGCAGCCGCCCATCAGACGCTTTTCCTCGAAAAACTTTTCCGTATATTCCCGAAGCCCGCCGAGGCTGTTTCCCATGGCATGGCAGTATTCGATCGCGAGCATCGGGCGCGTTTCTTCCGCCATGCGCAGGTGATTCTGCACCGTCCCGTAAGACGGATACATATAGCTCAGGATATCAAGCGTATCCGGCCCGATCTCCGCCGCGCTCTGGGCGAAGGTCTGCTTTCTTTGGCCGCTGAAGGCGCTTTCCATGGAGAGGGGCCGGGAAGGATCCCGCGCGCGCATCCGCTCCGCGGCTTTTTTCAGCGTGCTGCCCCAGCCTGATTCGTTGCCCATGGACCAGATCACCACACAGGCAAAATTCTTGTCCCGCTCGATCAGCCGTGTTTCCCGGTCCCGCACGGCGCTCTCATAGCGCGGATCGCTCATCAGGTAATCTGCCTTTCCCGCGTACTGGCAGCCGTGCGTTTCCATATCCGCCTCGTCGATCACGTAAAAGCCCATTTCGTCGCAGAGTGTGTAAAAACGGGGATCGTCCGGATAATGGGAGGTGCGGATGGCGTTGATGTTGTGCCGCTTCATCAGCGTAAGATCGCGGCGCATTTTTTCTTCCGTCACGGTGTATCCGGTATCCGGATCCATTTCGTGCCGGTTGACGCCGAGCAGCTTGACCGGACGGCCGTTCACCTGAAAGCATCCGTCCGCAGCACGCACCGTGCGCAGACCGAGGCGCTGCTCCACCCATTCGTCCGCCAGCGTGATGCGGAGCGTGTACAGCAGGGGCTCTTCCGCGCTCCAGTACAGGGAACGGGGCACCGGAAGATCGGCCTGTGTATCCGCTTCCGCCGGAAGCGTGATGTCCGAGACCTGTGCGCCCTCCGGATCCCAGAGCCGGAGACGTACCTGTCCTTCCGGCCGGTGCAGCTTCAGGGTCAGGTGAAAGCCGTTATCCCGCGGCACCGCGAAGAAATCCCGGATATGGCAGGCGGGCCGGGAGAGGATGTACACGCTGCGGAACAATCCGGACAGGCGGATTTTGTCCTGATCGTCCAGATAGCTGCCGGAGCAGTATTTGAATACCGCCACGCGCAGCCGGTTCCGTGTTTCGCGCAGCTTGTCCGTAATGTCGAATACCGCCTCATTGTGCGGGCCTTCCGCGTAGCCGAGGAACTGCCCGTTCAGCCAGGCCGCGAGGCAGCTGTCCGCGCCTTCGAAGGTGAGATAAAAGCGCTCCGTTCCTTCGGGCCGCGCGAAATCGAACGTGCGTGCGTAGAGTCCGACGGGGTTTTTCCGCGGGATATGCGGCGGATCGAACAGGAAAGGATAGGGCGAGGTCAGATACTGCGCCCGGTCATACCCCTGGGTCTGCCAGCAGGACGGAACGGGGATCAGGCCTTTTCCCTGCCATTCCTCCGCCGCGCCGAAAACGTCAAAATCGGCCTCCGAAGCGTCCGGACAATAGGAAAATTCCCAATCCCCGTCCAGGGAACAGAAACGCTCCGATTCCTCCCGTGCCCGGCAGGCGGCCTTCAATGGGATCATGTACGCGGCCTGTTCTTCCGTGCCGGCGTGATGCACCGCGGGGTCTGTCAGATATTTCCCGATATCCATGTCCGAAACCTCCCTTGTATACGGGGCGCGGTCGCCGCGCCTGCCCGGTACCAGTATACCCGATCCTTCCCCGGAAAGCAAAGATAAAACCGAAAAAAGAATCATGGCGGGAACGGTATACGGAAGGTGAAGTGCCCTTTTCCCGCTCCCTTTGCCGTGCACCCGGCCTTCAGCCATTCAGTTCCGGGTGCAGCCGCTGCCGAAAGGTTTTCCTTGCACAAACGGACCCAAATTGCTATAATACTGTGTGGAAAAGCGCGAATGCGTACTATTCCAGTAATAAAAGGAGGCACATTCCATGAAGAAATTCCTTGCTCTTTTCCTTGCGCTGATGCTGTGTCTGAGCGCGGCGTGCGCGCTGGCGGAGGCCGTGAACCCCGATGATATCGAGGATAACATGACTTCCGCGGACGGCAAATACGACGTCGCGTTCGTGACTGACGTAGGCGATCTGAAGGACAGGTCCTTCAACGAGGGCACCTGGAACGGCGTGAAGCTGTTTGCCCACGATAACAACATGAGCTACAAGTATTATAAACCCGCCAACGGTAACGCCGCGACGGACGACGACCGTTACGACGCCATGAAGGCTGCCGCGGAAGCGGGCGCCAAGGCGATCGTGGCCGCCGGATTCATGCAGGGCGCCGCGCTGGAACGCGCCGCGAAGGAATTCCCGGACGTGAAGTTCATCTTCATCGACGGCTGGGACATGGGTCTTGACAACGTGCTGGGCGTTGCGTACAAAGAAGAGCAGTGCGGTTATCTGGCCGGTTACGCGGTCGTGATCGACGGCTTTGAGAAGCTGGGCTTCTCCGGCGGCGGCGGCGGCAACAACCCTGCCTGCATGCGCTACGGTTACGGTTTCATTCAGGGCGCGAACGACGCGGCTGCCAAGCTCGGCAAGACCGTTGAAATCAAGTTCAGCTGGGCGTACGGCGCCGCATTCTCCGCTTCCCCCGACCTGCAGACCCTGATCTCCGGCTGGTATGAGACCGGCACGGAAATCGTGTTTGCCTGCGGCGGCCCCATGTTCGAGTCCATCACCGCGGCTGCTTCCGCGAATGACGCGTTCGTGATCGGCGTGGACGACGACCAGTCCTTCCTGTCCGAAACCGTTGTCATCTCCGCGCTGAAGGGCGTGAAGGAAGGCGCTTACCTGACCCTGGCAAGCGTATTTGACGGCACGTGGAAACCCGGCGTCATCACGCTGGGCGCGGCGGAGAACGCGGTGGGCCTGCCCATGGAGACCTCCAGGCTGGAAAGCTTCACCGCCGAGGATTATGAAGCGATGCTGGCCGACATCGTATCCGGCGCGCTGGTCATCGATGACCAGGCTGCCCAGTACGATCCCAACGCGAAAGGCCCCTGGACCAACGTGGTTGTGGACTACATTCAGTAATTCCGGCTTACAATGACAGGGAGGGCCTCGCGCCCTTCCTGCTTTTCATGTTTGCGGGCGCTTGCCCCGACCCGCCGCGGATACGGCGCGGCAGGACAGGAAGGAGGCGGTATGGCATATGGGTCACGAAAACGACTGCGTGATCGAGATGCTGCATATCACCAAAAGATTTCCGGGAATCGTTGCCAACGATGATATCACCCTGCAGCTTCGCCGGGGCGAGATCCATGCTTTGCTCGGAGAAAACGGCGCGGGCAAGTCCACGCTGATGAGCGTGCTCTTCGGTCTGTACCAGCCGGAGGAAGGCGAGATCCGGAAGGACGGCAAAACCGTGCGCATCGACAGCCCCAACGCCGCCACGGCCCTGCATATCGGCATGGTGCACCAGCACTTCAAGCTGATCGATGTCTTCACCGTGCTGGACAACATCATCCTGGGAGCGGAGGACACGCGCCTGGGCTTTGTTCAGCGCAAACAGGCGCGCAAAAAGGTGGAGGAGCTCTCCCGGCACTACGGCCTTGCGGTCGATCTGGACGCGAAGGTGGAAGACATCACCGTGGGCATGCAGCAGCGCGTGGAAATCCTGAAAATGCTCTACCGGGATAATGAAGTGCTCATTTTCGACGAGCCCACCGCCGTGCTTACCCCCCAGGAGATCACGGAGCTCATGCATATCATGAAGGGCATGGCCGGGGAAGGCAAATCCATCCTGTTCATTTCGCATAAGCTGAATGAGATCATGCAGGTATCCGACCGTGTGACGGTACTGCGGAAGGGCCGCTGCGTCGGGACTGTCAATACGGCGGACACGAACACGCACGAACTCAGCCGCATGATGGTCGGGCATGACGTGCAGCTTGTGGTGGAAAAGGCGCCTGCCCGGCCCGGAGAAAAGGTACTGGAGGTAAAAGACCTGCACGTTCTCTCCCGTCTGTACAGGCACGACGCGGTGAAGGGTGTTTCCTTCAGCGTGCGCGCGGGTGAGATCCTGTGCATCGCCGGGATCGACGGAAACGGGCAGACGGAGCTGATCTACGGCCTCACGGGCCTTGAAAAATGCACCGGCGGCACGATAAGGGTGAACGGCGTCGATATCACCCACGCGCCCATCCGCAGGCGCAGCAAGGCCGGCATCAGCCATATCCCCGAGGACCGGCATAAGCACGGCCTGGTGCTGGATTATACACTGGAGCAGAACTTCGTGCTCCAGTCCTTTGAAGAGCCGCGCTTTCAGCATATGGGCTTCATTCGTTTCGGCGAGGTGCGCAAATACGCGGAACGCCTGATCGATGAGTATGACGTGCGCAGCGGCCAGGGCCCCGTAACGGTCACGAGGGCCATGTCCGGCGGCAATCAGCAGAAAGCCATCATTGCCCGTGAGATCGACCGCGACCAGAAACTGATGATCGCGGTGCAGCCAACCCGCGGCCTGGACGTGGGCGCCATTGAAAACATCCACAGGCAGATTGTCGCCCAGCGCGACGCGGGCAAGGCGGTGCTGCTGGTGTCGCTTGAGCTGGATGAGGTGATGAACCTTTCCGACCGCATCCTGGTGATGTATGAAGGCGAGATCGTGGGCGAGCTCGACCCGAAAAAAACGACCGTGGAGGAACTGGGCCTGTACATGGCCGGCGCGAAGCGTCAGAACGCCCAAAAGGAGGCGCAGGCATGAAAAAAGCGTCATTCCGTGAAAGAGAAGGCACTCGCTCGGTGCTGGCTTCCCTGCTGGCCATCCTGATCGGCCTGCTGGTGGGCGGCGTGATCATCCTGATCGTCAGCCTTTCCAACCCCAACCTGGGCCTGAAAGGCGCATGGGAAGGGATCCGCCTGATGGCCGCGGGCCTGTTCGCGACCGGCCGCGACGCGGGCGGCGCACTCACCTTCGGGTTTAACTCCACCTCCTTCGGCAACATGCTCTTCCGCGCCGCGCCGCTGATCATGACGGGGCTTTCCGTAGCGCTGGGCAACCGGGCGGGCCTGTTCAACATCGGCGCTCCCGGCCAGTATCTGGCGGGTACGGCGGCAAGTCTCTCCGTGGCGCTGAACGTACCGACAAATCTTGTGCCCGTATGGCTGGTATGGCTCATGGCCCTGCTTGCGGGCATGCTGGCCGGCGCGCTGTGGGGGTCTATTCCCGGCCTGCTCAAGGCGTTCCTCAATATCAATGAAGTGCTGGCCTGCATCATGACCAACTGGATCGCCGCGAACCTGGTTACCTGGTTCTTCGATGTGAGCCGCATGAAGAATATGCTGGAGGGCACAAAATCCGGCTATATTTACAAAACCTCCACCGTCCTGAACGACATCATCGCAGATGGCACGGCGCAGACGGTGGGCTCCGCGGTACCCGAAGGCGCGGTCGTGACCGCCACCCGCGGCGGCGTGGCCACGGCCAAGCTGGGGCTGGATAAGCTTTTCAGCGGCAGCCAGGTCAACGCGGGCATCCTGGCGGCGATCCTCCTCGCCGTGTGCATTTACATCATGATGAGCAAGACCGCGCTTGGCTACCAGATCAGGGCCTGCGGCGCAAACCGGTATGCCGCCCGCTATGCCGGCATCCGGGACAGGCGCAACATCGTGCTCACCATGGCGCTGGCCGGCGCGCTCTCCGGTGTGGGCGCGGCGCTCTACTATCTTTCCGGGAATACGGAGTTTTTCTGGAATACCTACCAGTCGCTGCCGATGGAGGGCTTCAACGGCATCCCCGTGGCGCTGCTGGCGGTCAATCATCCGCTCGGCGTGATCTTCTCCGCCACGTTCATGTCCATGCTTCAGATCTGCGGACAGAAGCTGACGGAGCTGACGGCGTTCAATGAGTACATCACCAACGTGATCATTGCCGTGATCGTATATCTGTCGGCGTTCATGCTGGTGATCAAAACCTGGATTGCCGGACGGCACAGGGAAAAGGCGGTGAAAAAGTAATGGCGTTCCTGATTCGTCAGACCCTTGTATACGCGGTGCCCCTGATGATCGTGGCGCTTGCAGGCGTGTTCGCCGAGCGCAGCGGCATCATCAATCTGGCGCTGGAAGGCATTATGATCTTCGGCGCGTTCATGGGCGTGCTCTTCGTGCGCATGGTGCAGCAGTGGGGCTGGTTCCAGCAGGCGTACGACGCCAGAAACTATCTTGCCCTGCAGGGCTTCTGTGCGCTGACCATCCTGTTTTCCGCGGCGATGGGCGCACTTTTCAGCCTGCTGCTGGCCTTTGCCGCCATTAACCTGAAGGCGGATCAGACCATCGGCGGAACGGCGCTGAACCTGCTGGCTCCCGCCGTTGTGCTGTTCTTTATCCGCATCCTCGTCAACCAGAACACGCTGAACATGTACACGGGCGACGCCGCAAGCTGGTTCATGCTGAAAAAAGCCATGTTCGGCTACGGCCGCACGCAGAATATGGGCTTCCTGGGATCCGCGTTTGTGGATAAGGTCTATGCCGCAACCTACATCTGCCTGCTGGTTTTCGCCGTCATGGCCGTGATCCTGTATAAAACGCGCTTCGGCATGAGGCTGCGCTCCTGCGGAGAGAATCCGCAGGCCTCCGCTTCCCTGGGCATCAACGTGATCAGGATGCGCTATGCCGGCACGGTCATCTCCGGCGCGCTGGCGGGCCTCGGCGGTTTCGTGTATGTGCTTACCACGGCCAACTGCTCCGCGAACGGCGACGTCGCGGGCTTCGGCTTCCTGGCCCTGGCCGTGATGATTTTCGGAAACTGGAAGCCCGGCAATATCTGCGGCGCGGCCATCCTCTTCGGATTGTTCAAGTGCATCGCGGCGTCCTATTCCATCCTCGATCTCAACGGCGACGGCCGCTACCTGCTCAAGGATCTGAACATCAACACCAATCTGTACCGCCTGATGCCTTATGTGATCACCCTGATCGTGCTCGCGTTCACTTCCGGGAGTTCCCGCGCGCCCAAAGCGGAAGGCATCCCCTATGACAAGGGCATGCGCTGACGGGCAAACACGCTTCCCGCAGAATGACGGGGCTGCTGCATATCATATGAACAGGCGGTGCTGCAGCACTTTTGTCTGCAGCACCGCCGTTGATTTGATGTTTTCCGATGTTCTTACTTGTAAGCGCGGTCGTAGGCGGTCTGGTTGATTTCCAGTGCCTTGTCGATGCCGATCGTCTTCAGTTCCTGCTGGAAACTGTCCCATTCGGCGTCGATGTCCTTGCTGCCCATCAGGAACGCGGCGGTGGTTTCCTCCAGAAAAGAGGTCAGCGTCGCCTGGATGTCGTTAATCACAGCGCTTTCCTCATCCGTATACAGCAGCGGAAGGAACGGCTCTTCCGGCAGCCATCCGCTTTCCTGGTACATACGGTTGGCGCCGTCTGTCAGGATCACTTTGTTTTCGGTCACGCCTGTATCGGATTTGATTGCCAGCTCACTCATTCTGCCGTCCGCAATTGCATACTGCCGGATAAAGGGACCGTTCTGCATCCAGGCATTGTTCTGCTGTGTAAAACCCCAGAAGTCGGGATCAAAAAGAATAATGGTAGGTTCCGCACCCTTTACCGCGACGAACTTTGCAGGATCGCTGATCGGATAACGGTCATAGTCCTTATACCAGGCCCAGTTTTCTCCTTCCTTGCCGAAACGGGTCACAATGGAAAGATACTCGCTGACCATCAGATCGCCGACGCGGAAGGCGGTCTCCGGATCTTCGCAGTCCGCGGAAACGATAAAGGCGGGTGTGCAGGCGGAAGGCTCATACACTGCATACTGCACTCCTTCGGGACCGAACAGCGGCGGGATTGCCAGATAGTTATAGTAACGATCGTCTCCCGCCGTATAATAGGTAGATCCGGGGATAGTGTCCGCGATGCATCCGACCGTGACGACATCGGTATTCCGTGCGCTCTTGTACTGGCTGTCGTCCTGGGTCAGGCTTTCCACTGCGATGGAGCCGTCCTCAAACATGGCGCGCATGAATTTCAGGCCTTCCTTCCACGCGTCGGAAGTATAGGCATAGCTCAGCACGCCGTCGTTCGCGACCAGGAAATTGACCTTGCGGCTGGCGTAAACAAAGGAGCTCATCAGGGCCTGGAACCATTTCGCGTTGCTTCCGCCGTATCCGACAAAGCCCATTTCATCCGCGATGCCGTTGCCGTTCGGGTCGCCTGTGACGAAGGCATGCATCACGTTGTGGAATTCTTCCGTGGTAGTCGGCGCTTCCAGGTTCAGTGCGTCAAGCCATGGTTTATAAATCTGGAACTTCGCAATAGGTTCGTTTGCAGATGACTGATTCAGCTTCGGAATGGCATAGATTTCCCCATCGGGCATCGTCATCTGGGAAAAGATGTTTGCTCCCGTGCGTTCTACTGCGTCATTCATATAATAACCGACGGACGGGTCATTGTAATACTCCGTCAGCGGTGCCAGAGCCTCTTCCTGCGCCCAGGAATAAACCATTGCGTTGCTGAAGGAACCGATGATAATATCCGGGAGTTTGTCTCCGGATTGGATCATTACATTGATTTTGGTGTTGTATTCCGCACTGGGGTATATTTCAAACACCAGATCCACATTGGCTTTTTCTTCGATATACTGCGTCATCCAGTTGGTTTCGTAATCCTCGATCTTCGCGTGGTCTGCGATCGCTACGGTAAGCGTCACTTTCTCCTTGCAGATCGGGAAAGTGCCGGGTTCGTTGTACTCTGTCGCCAGCGCGCTGCCGAGGGATAAGAGCAGCAGAAGCGACAGCAGTACGGCTGTCAGTTTCTTCATGATGCGTTTCCTCCTTTTTGATATCAGAAGGCGCTGTATAAACGCCCCGTCTGCTCTGATTGTATTCGTGGGACAGGACTGGGACAAGTGGATATTTGCGCGGGAGGGTTCCCAATTCCGCACGGAACCAGTTGAAAATCCAAAAGAGGATGGAAATTCGGTCAGTGATCGTCCTTGATCGGTGATTGCTGCCGGGTCCGGTTGTTTTTGACTGTGGAATATGGTATAGTAAAATGACAAGTGCAGGAGGAAAAGATGGGTACAAGACAGGTAACGGAAACCACTCCCGTGCAGGCAGGCCGGATCACACTGCGCCGCTTTTTGTTATTTTACGGCGCATTTACGCTGCTGTTCCTGCTTCTGATGACGCCGATGTATTCCTACATTCGCGGGGCTGTGCGGCAGAGCGAAATCGACCGCTGCGCCGCGCGGCTTGAAAGCGGCATTGTTTCCCTGAATGAGGGGTTGGACGCTGCGATGAATGCGGCTGCCGTAACGGCAGCGGATTGGAGGTTCCGTTCCCTGCTCATTGCAGCACCGGATCGGGAATGGGGCAGTATTGCGCAGGAACTGAAAAAGATGCAGAAGGTCTTTGCGGGCCTGTTTCTTTCTTCCTCGCCGGTTGCGGACGCGGGACTTCTGATCAGGGATGGGCTTGCTTTTACAAGAGCCCGCCTGCATTTTGCCTCACGGGCAGGGTTTCAGTTTTATCCCGAATACATCGGATGCGGGGAACTCTCTTATTCGCAGTGGCGGACGCTGCTTGCGCAAAGCAAAGGCACATTGCTGCCGGAGCGTGTGTACAACAGCCTGGACCGCGGTACCTATAACGCTTGTATCTGGGCTGTAAACTGGCCGCTTGGATATATATCCAGCGATTGCCTGCTGTACTGCACCTTTCCCACGGAATCCCTTATCCGTCTGATGGCGGATGAGGACGTGCTGCGCGAAGGGTATATTCGTCTCACGGATAAAGAGGGCCGGCTTCTTGCTTCCCGCGGCGAGGAAGGCAGGAGACCTGCCTATGAAATCCAAAGCGAATCGCGCATCGGCGGCGTGACGGTAACGGTGGGTGTGCCGGAGCATGTACTGAGTATCCGTCTTCTGCCCATTTCCCGCTTGATCATGATTTACCTTATGGCAGTCATCCTGCTCGCACTCTTTGCTGTTCTCTTTTTTTCCTGGCACAGCGCCCGTCCGATGCGTACGCTGCTGACTGCATTTACCGCCGTGCGCGGTCCGGAGGAAATCGCTTCCCCGCCGGAAAGAGGGAAAAAAGCCCGCCTGCAGAAGGATTACCGGTTCCTGGAATACAATATCCAGACCATGGGGAATGAACTGAAGGACACCAGACGCACCGTGGCAGCGCAGCAGCAGATCCTCAGCGCAGGCATCTGGGAACGCGCCCTGAACCGCGGTTTTTATTCCGAAGAGGAAATTGACCGCTTCCGGACACTGTGTCCCGATTTTCCCTCCCGTTGGCGCATGGCTGTCATCCGCTATCAGACCGACATCAAACCGGAAGCCCTTCAGGTATACGCAGCGCAGCAGGTGCACCTGCACGCGATGATTTCCGAAGGAATACCCGGCGCCATCGTACGCGAGACGGAGCAGGGCGTCGCTGTCATGCTGTTTCCCGCAGACTCCGGTTTCTCTCCGGAAAAACTGGAAGAAAAACTTGCCGATGCGCCGGATGGCATGACATTTCCTGCCTGTGCCTTCAGCGGCGAATACAGCGGCACGGAGGACTTGTGCAAGGCGTACCGGAGGGCTCTGAACCTGACATTTCTGCAGGGTGATCTTCCGCAGATCCGTCAGGATACGGATGTTTCGGACGAACGGTTCACGCTGCCGCTGGGCATCGCGGACACGGAAACGCTCTACAGCGCGCTTCGCAGCGCCGATCTGCAGATGGCGGAGCGGATCCGGTCGGAATGCCTGCGTGAGCTGGAGAAAGACCCCGATAATGTGGTGGTCTGGAGTTACTCCTTCCAGCAGATCACGCAGACCATTGCAAGACTCTACCTGGAATTTCCCGGTAAGCTGGCCCTGACGGTAATCCCGGTCTACAACCACGCGCGCAGGCAGGAGCTGTTCGGAGAGGAGCTTTCCGCGTGCATCACGGCGATCTGCGCCTCGATGTCGCACAGCGCGGATGTCTACGAACAGCGCCGGGAAAAGGTTCTCCGGTATATCGAAGACCATCTTGATGACAGCAGTCTTGACATCACGTCCCTCTCGGACGCCTTTGGCATTTCCGCCACGACCCTGCAGAAAATCACCCGCATGGCTACCGGCATGAGCGTGGCCAGTTATATCGAGAAACGCCGCATGGATCAGGTGAAAACGCTGCTTTCGGAAACCGATCTTTCCGTGCGGGAAATCGCGGCACGGTGCGGCTTCAATTCCGTCAATTCCTTTTATAAGGTATTCCGCCGGCACAGCAGCCTTACCCCCAACGAACTGCGGCAGATCAGCGCGAAGAAGTCAGAAAAGGATACCGGAAACTGATCCGTCCGTTTTTCCATCCTTTCGCTGTTTTTCCACCCGCCGCCTGTGCGATTCTCCCCTCCGGTTATCGGATTACGCATTGACACTGACTGTGCGAACAGATAAAATGGCAAGGGAATCTGTGTGAAAGGACGTGAACCATGACAAAGCAGAAGAACTATTTCCGCATCCTGAAGCGGGATATATTCCGGGACTGGCAGCTGTATCTGTTTCTGGTGATCCCGGTGGTATACATCGTGATTTTCGCGTATGTGCCGATGACGGGGGTGCAGATCGCGTTCAAAAAATACGCCGCGCGGAAGGGCGTATGGGGAAGCCCGTGGGTGGGATTTGCCAATTTCGAAAAGTTTTTCACCTCCTACCAGTTTGTGCGTGTGCTGGTGAACACGATCGTGCTGTCCCTGTATTCGCTCATTGCGTCCTTTCCGGTG
>CADBNX010000232.1 GCA_902796115.1 uncultured Eubacteriales bacterium | reverse complement strand
GCGGCCCAACCCCCGAACGCAGGGCTGTGAACCGGATGGGCGCGTCGATCCCGGATAACGACGGCGTGCTGCTGAGGGATACTCCCATCCTCGCGGAAGGGGAAAGCGTGCTTTACTCCACACTTCCGGCGGAACGCCTCGCGGAAGCGCTGCGCGGCCGGGGGCTTCCCGCTTCCGTCTCGGACTCGGCAGGCACGTTCGTCTGCAACCGGCTGATGTATGAGGCCCTTCTGCTTGGGCGCACGGAATACCCCGGCATGCGCGCGGGCTTCGTGCACCTGCCCTTTCTTCCGGAGCAGACCGCGGGCAAGAGGCCGGAACCCCCTTCTATGCCCCTTGAAAAGATGGTGCTCTCGCTCAATATCATCCTTGAAGTATTGGAGGAACAGTCAACATGATCATTCTGCCCGAACCAAAGTCCCTTGCATGGCATGAAGGCGCATATCCCTTCGGCGGCCGCGCCGTGATGCAGACAAACCACCTCTTCCCGGACAGCCGGAAGGCGCTGCTGTGCACGCTGTGGAACCGCTTCTCCTGCACCGCCTCCGTGCTGACTGTCGAACAGAACCCGCTGCTGCCCGCCTGCTGCGCCCGCATCGGGGAGGGAAGCATCCCCGCCCTCAGCGGCGAAGACGAGTACGCAATCGAAGTCTCTCCCGCGGGCGCCGGCATCGCGGCACGGGAGGAGACGGGACTGCTGCACGCCTTCTATACCCTGATCCAGGCGATCGATCCCATCGATCTTGCCCCGGGACAGGAAAAGCTGGAGATCCCCGCCATGACGGTTCACGATCACCCCACGATCGCGTTCCGCAGTCTTCACGTCTGCGTATTCCCGGAAACCTCCATCCTGCTGCTGCAGAAAACTTTCTCCCTTGCCGGCCTGCTCAAGTGCTCCCATATCGTGCTGGAATTCTGGGGCACCCTGCAGTATGACGCGCTGCCGGAAATGGCCTGGGCCGGCCGATCCTATTCAAAGCAGCAGATCCGACCCCTGATCGACCTGGCGAACGCCTTCGGCATGGAAGTGATCCCGATGACCAACCACCTGGGTCACGCCAGCCAGTCCCGCGGCGGCATGGGCAAGCACACCGTGCTGGATCAGAATCCCCGGCTTGCCCCGCTGTTCGAGCCGGACGGCTGGACCTGGTGCCTGAGCAATCCGACCGCGCTCGCGCTGCTGCGGCGTTTCCGGGAGGAACTGATCGAACTGTGCGGCCCGGGCTCCTTCTTCCACCTCGGCTGCGACGAAGCGGATTCCTACGCGAGCTGCCGCCGCTGCGCGCGCAAAGACAGGGTCACCATGCTGGCGGACTACCTGAACGGCCTGTCCGCGGAGCTTGCCGACGCCGGACGGCGCGGCATCATCTGGCATGACATGCTGCTGGAGAGGGCCGTCTGGCGGCCGCGCGGGTATACCGCCAACGCCACGCCGGACATGCCGACCGATCGGGTCCTGCCCCTGCTGGACCGGCGCCTGATCATCGCCGACTGGGAGTACCATGTGGAGGATGAACACGTCGCGTCGGCCGATGTCTTCAAAAACCTGGGATTCACCACCCTGCTCTGCCCCTGGGACGGCGGCAATGGCAAAAACACGCTCATGCTTACCGGCGCGGTGGAAAAGCAGGGCCTGGACGGCATCATGATCACCACCTGGCATCATCTGCCCTCCATGAACAAACAGATGACCGCTCATCTGGGCGCCGCCTGGAACGGAAGCGCGCACACCTGCGATATTCCTTTTCACTATGCCGCCGCGCCCGCCCTGCTGCGCAAGCTCATGCCCCATCCCAGCCGCTATGAGGATTCCGGCTTTATTTCCTGGGAAGTGGACAGCACCTATACCGTCAATCCCTGAGCGCGGCAGCATACCAACCACACGGAAAGCGAGGATATACTCATGGCAAAAATCATCGGAACTTCCCTTCCCAATATCCCCTGGCAGGAAAAACCCGCGGGCTGCACGGAGCCGGTATGGCGCTACAGCGGGAACCCCATCATCGGCCGGCACGGCAACAAACGCTCCAACAGCGTTTTCAACAGCGCCGTCGTGCCCTTTCAGGGCGGCTTCGCGGGCGTATTCCGCTGTGACAGCCGCTCCATCACCATGGATCTTTTCGCCGGACGCAGCGCGGACGGCATCCGGTGGCAGATCGACGACGAGCCGCTCAACCTCGTCGGCGCGGACCCCGAGATCGCCCGCAACGAGTACCGCTACGACGCCCGCATCATCCCGCTGGAAGGAAAGTACTATATCAACTGGTGCAACGGCTACCACGGCCCCACCATCGGGCTTGCCTGGACGGACGATTTCAAAACCTTCCACCAGATGGAGAACGCCCTTCTTCCCTTCAACCGCAACGGCGTGCTTTTCCCGCGGAAAATCAACGGCATGTATATGATGCTCTCCCGCCCCTCCGACAACGGGCACACGCCCTTCGGCGATATTTACCTGAGCCAGTCGAAGGATCTGGAATTCTGGGGCAGGCACCGCTTCGTCTTCGGAACGTACCGCGGCAATGAATCCGCCTGGCAGTCCACCAAGGTGGGCCCCGGCCCCGCGCCCATCGAAACCGACGAAGGCTGGCTGCTCATCTACCACGGCGTCATCACCACCTGCAACGGCTTCGTATACCGGGTGGGCAGCGCGCTGCTGGACCTGGACGAGCCCTGGAAGGTGATCTGCCGCACAGCGGACTATATCCTGGCCCCCTGGGAGCTGTACGAATGCGTCGGGGACGTGCCCAACGTCACCTTCCCCTGCGCCGCCCTGACGGACGCGGATACCGGACGCATCGCGCTCTATTACGGCTGCGCGGATACCGTGACGGGGCTCGCCTTCACCACGGTGAACGAGCTGATCACGTTCACCAGGGAACACGCGCTGTAGGGCGGCTGTTTTGCCCGATCGGGAAGCTGCCGCAGAATCATGAACGGGGCTGCTGCACAGCCCTTCGGGCGATACGCTGAACGCGTATCGCCCGATTTTTCGGTCTTTTGCTGAAAATCAAAGTTTTTCCGGGCGCAAAATCCGCAGGGAATGAATTTTCGCTCTCAGTGGGCAGGCGCACTTTCGCGAAAATTCTCCCCGTACCGGCAAAGCCGGTACTGCGGATCAAATATGGAGGGGCTGCGGCCCCTCCATACCACCCCCTTCAGATTCCGATTTCCGGCAAATCATGCTGCACATCATTGGAAAAGGCGGTACTGCAGCACTTTCGTCCACAGCACCGCCTTTTTGATGCAAATGCAAAAATGCGGGAGTTAATTCTTTCAAACAGTATAAAAAGGCTCATTGTATCTCAATTGCATTGCTTTTCTGGAAAAAAATCCGCTTTTTTTGTTGATTGTCAGGAGATAGTGTGTTATAATCCTCTCCGTCTCACTGGAAAAACGTGGAAACGTTTTGTGATTCGGTCCCCGAAAGGTTCCCATTTCCGTGCCTGAAAGCGGGAGCCGGGAAAACCCGAGAGAGGAGTGCGTATTCTTGAGCGAAACCCCCACTGCCAAAAAGGCAAAAAAACCCTTCCTGCAGCGGATGCGCGGCAACTGGGATCTGCTGTTTTTCTGTCTGCCGGGCATTATACTCACCGTCGTTTATCATTATATTCCGATCTACGGCGTACAGATCGCGTTCCGCAATTACAAACCCAAGCGCGGCATCTGGGGCAGCGAATGGGTGGGGCTGAAAAACCTGGAGCGGTTTTTCAATTCCGCCTTCGCATGGACCACGATCCGCAACACCCTGGTGCTGAGCATTTACTCGCTGGTCGCCTCCTTCCCGGTCGCCGTCATCCTGGCCCTGATGCTCAATTCCCTGCGGCATAAGCGCTACCGCAAAGTGATCCAGGCCGTGACTTACGCGCCGCACTTCATCTCCGTCGTGGTCATGTGCGGTATGCTGATCCTGTTCCTCTCCCCCCGCGTCGGCGTGGTCAACATGGTCATCACTTCCCTGGGCGGCGAGGCCATCAACTTCATGGGCAAAAGCTATATGTGGCGCCATATCTACGTATGGAGCGGCATCTGGCAGTCCATGGGCTGGAGCAGCGTCATTTATTTTGCCGCACTTGCCGGCGTCAGCCCGGAGCATCACGAGGCCGCCATTGTGGACGGTGCCACCAAATTCCAGCGCGTGCTTCATATCGATCTGCCCTATCTCGCGCCGACCATGACCATGCTGCTGATCCTCAACTGCGGCAGCATCCTCTCCATCGGCTTCGAAAAAGCCTACGCGCTGCAGAACGACCTGAACATCGGCGTGTCGGAAATCATATCCACCTACGTCTACAAAGTCGGTATCATCAACCGCGATATTTCCTTCTCCACCGCCATCGGCCTGTTCAATTCCGTGGTCAATTCCATCCTGCTCATTTCGGTCAACGCGATTACAGGCCGCATGTCCGGCAACAGTCTCTGGTAAGAAAGGAGGAAATGCTTTATGGAATCCATCAGCAAACACATGAAACGGACGCGCGGGGACGTGATTTACGATGTCATCATCTTCATCATCCTCACGCTGATTTTCCTGGCGGTCGCTTATCCCCTTTACTTCGTGGTCATTTCCTCCATTTCCGATCCGGTGGCGGTCGCCGGCGGCAAAGTGGTTCTCTATCCGATCGGCTTCACGCTGGACGGATATCGGGAGGTATTCAAGACGCAGACGGTTGTCCGCGGCTTCCTGAATTCGCTGCTCTACACATTTGTCGGCGTCGCGGTGAACCTGGCCGTCACCATTCCCACCTCCTACGCGCTGAGCCGCAAGGATTTCCCGCTCAACAAGCCGATCACCTTCTTCTATATCCTTACCATGTTCGTCAGCGGCGGTATGATGCCCACCTACCTCATCGTGCGTGATACCGGCCTGCTGAACACCATGTGGGCGCTCGTTCTGCCCGGCGCGCTGGGCGTGTACAACATGATCGTGGCGCGCACCTTCTTCACCACCAATATCCCCGGCGAACTGATCGAGGCGGCGAAGCTGGACGGCTGCGGCAACACCCGGTTTTTCATCTACATCGTGCTTCCGCTGTCCGGCGCCATCACCGCCATCCTGTTCCTGTATTACGGCGTCGGCCACTGGAACAGCTATTTCAGCGCCCTCATCTACATCACCGACCGCAACAAATTCCCGCTGCAGCTTGAACTGCGCAACATCCTGCTGCAGAATTCCGTCAACATGACCAAAACCATCATGACGGAAGAAGAACGGGCGGAAAAAGAACGCCTGGAAGCGCTGAAGGAAATGATGAAGTATTCCCTGATCATCATCTCTTCCATTCCGGTGCTCGTCATCTATCCCTTTGTGCAGAAGCACTTTGTCAAAGGCGTCATGATCGGTTCCGTCAAGGGCTGACAGCGCCTTCCCAAATCCGTATGGAACGCCTTCGGGCGTGACATAAAAAAAATAAGGAGGAACTCCTATGAAGAAACTGGCCCTTGTGATGGCTGCCCTGATGCTCTTTGCCTGCGTTCCCGCGCTGGCTGAGTTCCATGAGGCCAATCTGCCCATCACCGACGAACTCTACACCTTCACCCTGATGTGCGACGACAGCTACGACCCGAACAAAATGTTCTACAGCGTGCTGGAAGAGCAGACCAACGTGCACGTAGAGCTCGACATGAATCCTTACCAGCTGCAGCTTGAAAAGATGAACATCGCGCTGAGCACCGGCGACTACCCCGATGTCATCGCGGGCTGGCTTCTCGGCTCCAAGGATATCATCGATCTGGGCATGGGCGACCAGACCTTCCTGCCCCTGGAAGACCTGATTGCCAAGTATGCTCCCAACATCGAAGAAGTGCTGAACATCCCCGGCGTCCGTGATTCCATGACGCTGCCGGACGGCCACATCTATTCCATCCCCTACGTGGTCGGCGAACCCCAAGCCACCTTCAAGCCCTACATCAACCAGCTGTGGCTGGAGAGAGTCGGCATGGAAATGCCCACCACTCCCGAAGAGCTGAAGGCAGTGCTGGTTGCGTTCCGTGATCAGGACGCGAACGGCAACGGCGACCCGAACGACGAAATCCCCTTCTCCGGCGACCCCAACAACCTGTCCCTGGGTATGCTGGCCGGCTGGTGGGGCGTG
>CADBNX010000231.1 GCA_902796115.1 uncultured Eubacteriales bacterium | reverse complement strand
GCTTTCGTATTCGGAGAGGAAGTCTTGATCCGATCGCGCATGGCCAGATAAGCTTCGTTTGTGCCCTGCACAACGGAAGAATTGGCACGGATGATATTGATCTGACCCGCTTTTTCCAGCGGAAAGCCTTCATGCTGGGCGATACAGTATTCATCCTTCCGCTCACGCATATTGTAATGTCCCCAGTAAATACCGTTGATGTAAACGATGACAGGTTTCCAGGCGAGCGTGATGATATCCGTATCGATGTATTTGTCGATCAGTCTCGTCTGAACGCCGTCCGACACACGTGTCCAGACGCAGTCATTTCCGCTGTTCCGGAGTGTAAATGATTTGTAGAAAGTATATTCTCTGTCGTCAAAAAGCGGATATTCGAAGTATTTTTTACCGGAAGAAGCCGCGGCACGTACTTTCATGCTTTTTTGCGGCATGTCCAGACTGTAATCCCCCATCAGGTCCATCTTGATGCCCTGTGAGATATATGCTTCACCGGTTTCGTGAGAAAAAATCTCCGCATACCCGGGTCTCGCAATTTTCCCGTACTGCCGGTATATGGTGTTCCTGTACGGAATCCCCCGGGATTTATCGATGTTTTCGCCGACTGTCAGAAGTCCGTTCACAGGATTCCAAAGTTCGTCGGGATCCATGACCAGGGAGACAACATCCAGGGAGTAATAGGTATTCATGATATAGGAAGCCGTAACGGTTTCAGAAGGCTGCAGTCCGCTTTCATAGGCTCTTGCCCGCAGAACAGCCGTACCTGTAACGGCGAGCGGCGCACTGTACACTTCGGAATTATCCAGCGTCGGAATGCTTCCGTCGAGGGTATAGCGTATCTGTGCATTCTGCCTGGCCCGGATCTCAACGATCACGGTGCCTTCATACGCGCCGCCCGGCACCGTGAATGAAGGCTTTGCGCTGAAACCTGTGAATCCCTTCCCGTTCGCACTGCCCGGTGTGGGTGCGTCGTAATAAAAAAAACCGGCTTCCCCGGTAGTGCGTCCGTAGGAAAAATCGGTAGGGATTTCCGGCAGATACATTCGATCCAGGATTCTGCCCGTCTGATCGGAAAGGGTCATGATTTCGCCGCCGCTTCTGGCAAGCGCGAAGGATGCGTGCAGGCGCGAAGCGTCGCTTCCCGCGCTTTCCGACTTGTCCAACAGGACGATCTTATACTCTCCGGGATAAATTACGCAGCCCTGCGGAAAAGTCCATTTCCTGGGCCAGTTGATATTGTCGCTCAAGCCCCAGCCGCTGATATCAACCCAGGTTTCCCCCGCGTTATACAATTCGACCCAGTCTTTTGCATCCTCTCCCCGGATCGCGTTCACCTGATCAGCTGAAGCCATGACTTCCGTAATCGTGACACCGGTTGCGTTCATGGCCCGGATATATTTTTCAGCCTGTTCCGCGCCATGCAGATCGTTGGACGTTCCCGGGGTCGCCAGCGGAAACACCTCCCACTGCAGCGTAACGGGATTGCGGCCGTACGAAAGATCCTTCCCGAGATTATCGATGGTCACCCTGTCAACCAGCTGCCCGATCAGAGTGGAAAGGATCAGATTTTCATGCTCGGCGCTGATTGAAAAGTTCGTATGCGGATACATGGTGGCGCTTTCCAGCTTGTCTTTGGAGGAGCAGAATACAAGATAATAACCGTGCGGTGCGATAACCGCCCCTTTAGGGAACGCCCATTTTACCGGTCGCGTCTCATCATCGCTCAGCGCATAGATGCTCAGGTCAATCGCTTCGCTGCTCATGTTGTACAGTTCAACCCAGTCCGAGAGCTCTCCGTCTTCATCCCGGAGACCGCTTCTCGGAGCGGCCATGACTTCGTTGATCATCAGCATGCCCGGAGTCACGCTGAAGTTTGCCAGAAAAGCACTGTGGCCTTCTTCCGTATTGGGATATCCAGGAGAAGGAAGCAATGATTTCTGCCACTTTCCGGCTGCGTCCCGTACATAGCTTTCATCCTGATTCAGGGTCGGAACCGTGATCATATCGATCGCCACACCGTTTGCGTCAAACAGAAAAACCGTGTCGCCGTATGAAGAAAGCTTCATTTTGGCGTGAAGGGTCGAAAGCGGATCGTCCGCGTTGGTATCGTCGCAGAAAACAACCAGACAGGCGCCCGGTTCCAGAATCATATCGGGAAATAAAAACTTGATCCTGTCGGAACGGTCGGAGAGGCCGACGTTTTTCAGATTCATTGCCGCAGCGGTGGAATTGCGGATTTCGATCCAGTCCCCGAAACGTCCCTGTTCGTCAGGCAGCGTACTGGCATTGTCGCTCATGGCTTCTGAAAGAACAAGTCCCGCATGCTTTGAGCCTTCATTGCTTCCGTTTACAGCCAGCACAACAGGCTGTTTGGGCAGCAGCATTATCAGCAGCAGAAGAGCAGCCCCCAAAGTCAGGAGCATCGGCAGACGGACATCTTTTTTGTTGTAGCGAATCCTGTCACGCGCCATCTGTTGCCTTTCAGCTCCTTTCTCCTTCCATTCGATACGCGCATTATTATAACATATGGCCCGGAATCCTTCAAGAAGAAAGAATCATTCAGCACGC
>CADBNX010000230.1 GCA_902796115.1 uncultured Eubacteriales bacterium | reverse complement strand
CTGGCCAACGGCGGCGTCGGACGCAGCGGCGGCAGGATCCTGAACGAGGAAAGCGTGATGCTCTTCACGCATTCGGTGCTGACGGGCCCCGCGCTGCAGGATTTCCGGGTGGGACGCTTTCTCGAGTATTCCTACGGTCTGGGCGTGCGGGTAAAGACGGAACAGATCCTCGGCTATTCGCCCGTGGGCGAATTCGGCTGGGACGGCGCCGCCGGCGCCTATGCCGTCGTCGATCCCTTCAATCACGTAAGCATTTTCTATGTGGAGCATGTGCTGGGATTCTTTGAAGGCTACAGCGTGATCCATCCGCGCGTGCGGGATCTGGTGTATAAGGGACTGGCACGATAGATCTGTTCAACGGGGGAAGACGCTCTTTGGAGCCCAAAAAGCGCCTTCCCCCGAACCCCTTTCCGAGAAAGGCATATATGGAGATGACAGAAACCTGACCCGTGCACGGGAGAGCGCGCTTTGGTGCGGTCCGCGTCGGGCCGTCTTCTCAATTCAATGGAAAAAAGCCGGCCGGCTGCCGTTATCCCGCGCTCTCCAGCCCGCGGCTCCTGGCGATGAAATCATCCTGCAGTTCCCCGGAAAGATTGACAAAATACTCATTCCATCCGCACACCCGGATCTGAAGTCCGCGATGGTTCTCCGGGTGCGCTTTCGCGTCCAGCAGCGTCGCCGTATTGAGCACGTTTCCGTGCAGGCAGAATCCGCCCATCGTGAAGAAAGCCTTTACCATGCCCTCAAAGGCGCGCATGCCTTCCTCCCCGGCCACAGCCGTCGGATGCAGCCAGAAATCCAGCGGCGCGGCGTCGGCAAACCGGGTGGCGTCCAGCTGCGCCACCGACTGCATGAAGGCGAGCACGCCCTCCCGTTCCATACCGTTGTTGGGGCGCATATTGCGGGACAGGATCGCCCCCTCCCGTCTGCCGTCCGGGGTAGCCCCCACGCGGTGGCCGAAGGAGGACTGCATCACCGAATCGCAGCCGATGCGGTAGCGCCCGCCGTTGGCGGTGGGCCGGTCCCTGATTTCGTCCCAGATCAGGTCATACATCCCTTTGGCGACGGCGTCCGCCTCCGCCTGGTGGTTGCCCCATTTCCGCCGGCTCGCCAGTATCTGCAGGCGCAGCTTTTCGTATCCCTTCCAGTCCGCCCGCAGCGCCGCGATCAGCTCCCCGACCCCGATCAGCTTTTTTTCATACACAAATTCCTTCACCGCCGTCACGCTGTCCACCGCGGTCGCGAGCCCGAAGCATTTGAGGGACAGGTTCCGGATATCCATTCCGTTTTCAAAAATGTCCAGTCCCTTCTTCACGCAGCTTTCGACCGTCAGGGAGGTAATTGGAGACGCGTACGCCCGCTCCGGACGAACATACAGCGCGTCCAGCATCTCGCAGCTGCGCCTGACAAGATGGCGAAGCTGGTCATGGAAGGCCGCGAAATAGGTTTCAAAATCCGGCGGATCCTCCGGCGTTTTCAGGCCGATATCCGGCGTTCCGGACAGGATATTGCGCCCGCCCGTCAGCGCCCATTCCGCCGCTTTGCTCATGTTGATCCAGGCGGAGCAGATACGGGCGTCCTCCACGCCGGGAATCACGGGTTCATAACAGCCGATCGGCAGATACCGGACGGACAGTTCCCTGGGGATCCCGATTTTTTCATAGGCGCGGTACACCGTTTCGTCATTGATCATCACGATGCTGCTGTGTCCCCGCCGGATCATATCCAGGATGGCATACCGCAGCTTCGGGTTCATGTTTTCGCTGCAGCGAAGATGCACTTTGGGGTTGTGGATCTCCATCGGATCATACGCGCGCAGGATCAGCAGCGTAAAATCCGTCGGGCCTTCCCGCCCGTCCGGCCGAACGGAACCCAGGCAGATCGGCTGATCCGCAAAACGGCATTCCGCCGCGGTCTTGGCAAAGAAAAACCGCAGCAGGTTCACCGCTTCTTCCTCAGTCAGCCGTCCCGCTTCAAGATCCGCCCGATAATACGGCTCCCACATAAGATCCACCGCGCCGTACGTTCTGCCGCGTTCCTTGCCCGTTTCCAGCACGGTCAGATACACCCTGGAAAGCAGCAGCACCTCATAGAGCGTCTCCGGCGGCGCCGCCTGCAGTCTCCCGAGCGCGGCGGCAAAATCCGGAGCGCTCCCGAGCGACGCCGTGCGAAAACGCTCCATCAGCAGCAGTATGCTGTCGCAGTCCTCCGTCATGGCGTCGAAAAACGCCTTCCGGTCCGCCGTCAGACGGCCCTCCTCCCGCATCCGTTCCATGCTCTCTTCCGCTTCCCGGCGAAGGCCCGGAATGCCGAGCCGGAGGATTCGCTCCCAGTCGGGACAGATATGCCACACGTCCACGTCCGCCACGCCGGCGCCGCAGGCCCAGAAGTCGTTCCGCTCCTTCCATGCCTCAGGCGCGTCTTCCTCCAGTCGGCGCCGGTAAAAGCCGTCAAACAGCTGTTCCAGCAGGCCGCTTCCCGCGTGATCCGGCGCGTAATTCACGCCGTGGCAGATCTTGCCCGCGAACGGCGTCAGGGGATTGACGGCGATCTGGCAGTTTTCAAGCAGGATCCTGCGCGCACCGGAAAAAATCAGCGGCACGGGCAGGGCGTCGTGCGCCTCCATCCACCGCGCGATCTTCTCTTTCAGCGCTTCGGGCGCAAGACCGCTGGCAGGATCAAATTCCGCTTCTTCAAATTCATGGCGGATCCGGGGATATGCCGCCGCGAAATCTTCATACATTTTCGTGTCCACCCGCTTTCCTCCGGCCTCATGACAGCCGATATCCGTATGATACGGGCACCCGCTTGACAAAGCCATATACAAAACCGTATATTTGCATTTTTCGGAACGGTTCCCGCTTGTTTTCACAGTACAGGAATGATATAATCGGATCCGCAAGCCTGGAAGAAGGGAGCGATCGCTTTGAAGCTGTTCTTTGAGGATGAGACCACCGTAAAGCTCCGGAACATCTATCATTCCACGCTTCATCGGAGCCACGTGATCTGTCCTCCCCGTCCGGCGCATGCCCTGGTGTATTATTTCAGCGGCCGCAACGTGTTCCATTACGGCGATCTGCACCTCACCTGCGACAAAAACACGCTGCTGTATCTGCCTCAGGGCGTCCCCTATACCATTGACCGTATGGACGAAACCGAAATCATTGTGATCGATTTCCTCACCTCCGGTCAGTTTCTTTCCGATCCATTCTGCAAAAAAGCGCCCGCTTCCGGTCCCCTGCCGGATCACTTCCGGAAGCTGCTCGCGCTCTGGCGCCGCCAGACCCCGTGGGAAATGCCCGAAATGCTCAGCCTCTTCTGGCAGACCGTCGGTGCCGTCCGGCATCTGACCGTGCAGCATTACCTGCCGGAATCCCGTACCCGCAGGATCGCCCCGGCCATCGAATACATGGAAGAGCATTTCGCCGAACCGGATATCCGCGTCTCCGCGCTGGCCCGCATGTGCGGCATGAGCGAACGGTATTTCCTGCAGATCTTCCGATCCTACCTCTCTTCCTCCCCCAAGGAATTTTTGATCCGTCTGCGCCTGAATCAGGCAAAGCAGCTCCTGGTTTCGGAAAATCTTTCCGTTTCGCAAATCGCTTCTCTCTGCGGTTTTTCCGATCTGTTTTATTTTTCGCGCGCTTTCCGCGGCAAAACGGGCATGACCCCGAGCGAATACCGCAGAAACTACGTGCTTAAGGTAAACATGTTCGGGCCCGACAGGCCCGCGGAGAAATACGAAGCTTCAGAGGAGAATGGGTTTTGAAATACGGCAGCCCCGTCAGTGTGATCATCCCGGTTTTCAACGTCCGCCCGTATCTTGCGCAGGCGCTGGACAGCGTTCTGGCGCAAACCTACGGAAACCTTGATATCCTGATCATCGACGACGGTTCGACGGACGGATCGGCCGGAATCTGCGACGCGTACGCCGCAAGGGACGGGCGCGTGCGGGTCGTGCATCAGCCGCACGGGGGCCTGGGCGCCGCGCGCAACGCGGGACTTGCGCGGATGAGGGGGGAAGCGGTCGCGTTTCTCGACGCAGACGACGCGTACCTGCCTTCCTTTGCCGAAATCATGGTTTCCGCCATGGTGCGGGAGCGAGCGGATATCACCGTGTGCAGATTCGGCGTATGCAGAACGACGGGACCGCTTCTCTCCGACGGGCAGTCCGTGCAGCCCGAAATCCCGCCCGGCACGTACGACCGGATCGGCGCGCTGCGGGCGCTCACGGACCAGTCGCTCAACAACTCGGTATGGAACAAGCTGTACCTCCGGGAGCTCTGGCGGGATATCCGTTTTCCCGAGGGGCATTTCTATGAGGACGTCGACACCTTCTTCCGGGTACTGGATTGCTGCGGCAGGGTCTGTGTGCTCGGGGAAAAGCTGTATCTGTACCGGAAGCGTCCGGAAAGCATCACCACTACCCCCTCTCCCGGGAACCTCCGTGACCGCATCCGCGCGTACGAACACTTCATCGGCTTTATCCGGGCGCACATCCCGGGAATTTTCACGCCGGAGCATCTGCAAAAAACCCGCCAGGTGCGGCTCACATGTATGATCGCCCTGTATCTGGTTTCTTCCGGCAGAGAGGACGACGGGAGCGGCGCTTCCGGGAGCCGTCTGCGCCGGCGTATCATCGCCGCGAAAAAAGAAACCGGCCTGTGTCATCTTCCATTCAGGATCAAAGCCGCTTACCGTCTGATCACAGTCTGCCCCGGCCTGCTGAAGCGGATATACCCCATGTACCTGCGTGTCCGGCAGTTTCTGCTCCGTCCTGCTGCAGGAAAACCCTGTATGAGGGGTGCAGGGGGTAATCCCCCTGCTTGAATCCATTATCAGCGGCTTTGCCGTTGATGATGGCAAAATCGGCTCTGCCGATTTTTTACCCTGACGGCATGAGCCCTGAATGAGGAAAACAGTT
>CADBNX010000229.1 GCA_902796115.1 uncultured Eubacteriales bacterium | reverse complement strand
GTGGAAGGAGATATTTTTATTCGGACGGAGACGACGGATCATGGAATCACCACGCGATATGAAAGCGTGATCGGTTTCGGAACGTGCAGGATCGTTGAAGATATGCAGGAAATCAAGCATGGGCTGAAGGCGCTGACAGAGCATTACGGTTATCGCGATTATTCCCTTGATCGCTGCCGGGCACTGGAGTATCTGTATGTGATGAAGATCGTACTTGATGAGATAACAGGAAAGAGAAATCTTCCAGCGGCGGGAGGAAAATAATGCCCAGACTAAGTGTGTTTGACATGCCCTATGGGAAAGTTTATGATTGCCTCGTCCAGAAAGCAGAACGGAAAGGCCGCACGCGGGAAGAAGTGGATCAGGTCATCACCTGGCTGACGGGGTATAATCATCCTGCTGAACTCGACATGACCTATGGCGATTTTCTCTCCAATGCTCCCGGCTGGAATCCTCGTGCAGACCTAATCACCGGCACTATCTGTGGCGTGCGGGTGGAGACAATCGAAGAACCGTTGACGAAAAAGATGCGGCAGCTCGATAAGCTGGTCGATGAACTGGCGAAGGGCAAGCCGCTGAAAAAGGTGTTAAGATGATTGAAACTGAAAGGCTGATCCTTCGTCCATTTATGCCCGGTGACGCGGAGGATGTGCTTGAATATCTGGCTGCGCCGACTGTGAATTGCTTTGCCGACATGAAGCTGGATTCGCTGGAGGCGGCAAAGGCGGCGCTGAAGAATAGGATCGGCGATGCGTTCTATCTCGCAATCGTTTTGAAGGAATCCGGCAAGGTTATCGGAGAGCTTTTCGGACACCCGGAGGGAAGCGGCCCGGAAGATGAGACGATGGATACGTTCAGCCCATGCTGGATGCTGAATCAGACGTATCAGGGCAAGGGGTACGCCTATGAGGCAGCCCGCGCTTACTTTGATTATCTGTTCAATCAGAAAGGCATCAGGCGAATCTACGCCTATACAGAGGACTACAACCTTTCCAGTCAGCGGCTGTGCGAGAAGCTCGGTATGCGGCGGGAAGGGCTGTTCGTGGAGTTCGTGAGCTTCGTCAGCAACCCGGACGGTACGCCGCGCTATGAGAACACGATGCAGTACGCGATATTGAAGAAAGAATGGGATGGGAGCGTTGCCATGGAGATTCAAAAAAGTAAAAGGAAACCGGCCAAGTAATCCGACGATAAGAAAGCAGGGTGAAATCATGAAAAAAGTCATATTGATACTGACAGCCTTCATCACACTTTTCTCATGGACCATAGTAAAAGCGGAGGAGATTCCTATGATACAAAGCAGTAACGGAAAAATCTACGGTGAGCTGAACATTCCTGATACGGAGAGCCCCATTCCTCTCGTGATACTTTCTCACGGCTTCGGCGGAAACCTCCTGGGTAATCAGGACTATGCGGCATATTTCTTTTCTCAGGGCTTTGCTACCTATAATTTCGATTTCTGCGGAGGCGGATTTGGATCAAAAAGCGATGGAACCATGCTTGATATGTCGGTTCTGACGGAAGCCGACGATCTGAACGCCATTATCGACTTTTTCAAGGACGACGCCCGATTCAGTGAAATCTGCCTGTGGGGCGCGAGCCAGGGCGGATTTGTTTCGGCTTATGTAGCGTCGCAGCGTCCGCAGGATGTGGCTAAGGTCATTTTAGAATTTCCGGCTATCGTCCTACAGGACGACGCAAAAGCCCGTGCGAACGCCGACGGCAGTTTCCCCGAAACGAGCCGGGTCATGGGCGTCGCTATCAGCCGAAAATACAATGAAGACGCCGTGTCCTTTGACTTCTATGATCTGATCGGGGCATATACCGGGCCTGTGCTGATCCTTCACGGCGACAAAGACCCCATCGTTCCCCTGCGTTATTCACAGCGGGCCGCCGAGGTTTTCCCGAACGCGGAATTGATCGTGATGCCGGGACAGGGGCATGGCTTTATGGGGAAAGCCAGAACGGAAGCAATGGGGAAGGAAACAGATTTCTTCCGTAAGTGATGTGCGTCCTCCGTTCCGAAGCGCTGCGTTGGCTTGGAAACGGCGGTATCCACCTGAAACAGCAAGAAGGAGGCTTTGATGATGCAATATAGACGGCTTGGAAAAACGAACCTCATGGTCAGTGAAGTCGGGTTCGGCGGCGAATGGCTGGAACGACATCCGGAAAGCGAATCCGTGGCGCTCTTGAAATATGCTCACAAATTTGGCGTCAACATCGTTGACTGCTGGATGCCCGATCCGAAGTCCCGCGGCATCATCGGCAAGGTCCTCTCAGAAGACCGCTCCGGCTGGTATGCCCAGGGGCACATTGGCTCCACATACCAAAACGGCCAATACACCCGAACTAGGGACGTAACCCAGTGCCGGATCGCTTTTGACGATCTGCTTTCACGGCTTCAAACAGATTACATCGACCTGGGCATGATCCATTATGTGGATTTGGAGAGCGATTGGGAACTTGTCTCTCATCCGGGCCCCTATCTGGATTATGTGATGGAATTGAAGGCACGTGGCGCGATCCGTCACATCGGCCTGTCCACCCACAACCCGATGATCGCCCGGAAGGCCGCGGAAAGCGGGTTGGTGGAAATGATCCTATTCAGTGTGAATCCAGCTTTTGATTTGATGCCGCCCACGGATAACATCGAAAACTATTTTGCGGAAACCTATGCGGAGGGACTGAATGGCGTCGATCCGGTTCGTGTGGAAATGTACAAGGTCTGCCAGCATCGCGACGTTGGGATCACCTGTATGAAACCTTTTGCGGGCGGGAGACTGTTTGACGCGGCGCGTTCTCCTTTCGGCGCAGCCCTGACGCCCGTCCAGTGCATTCACTATTGCCTGACAAAGCCCGCCGTCGCTTCCGTCCTCTGCGGCTATGATACGCCGGACCAGGTGGACGCGGCAGTGGCGTATGAGAGTGCGGCCGACAGTGAAAAAGACTACGCCAGCGTGCTGGCAACCGCCCCGAAGCATACTTTTTCTGGCGGCGAATGCACCTACTGCGGCCATTGCAAGCCCTGTCCCGCGGACATTGATATCGCCATGGTGAATAAGCTGTACGACCTTGCCGTGATGCAGCCGGAAGTGCCGCCCTCCCTGCGGGAGCATTATTTCTCCCTGGAACACCATGCCAGCGAATGCATCAGCTGCAAAGGCTGCGAGAAACGCTGTCCGTTTGGTGTCAATGTTTCGGAGCGTATGAAAAAGACAGCGGCGCTGTTTGAACGCCGCCCGTAAGCATTTCATGAAACAGGAGGCTTCATGGAAAAGGCATTACACGCTCGGAAGGGTAATCCCCTTTCGCCTCAGGGAAGGACAGACAACATGTTTCCCGATCCTCATATCAAGATTTTTACCAACCCGGATACGGGGAAAGAAAACATGTATGTGTATGTGGGCCACGACGAGGGAAAAGGCCAGTTCATCATGCGGGACTGGTATGTGCTTTTCAGTGAAGACCTTGTTCACTGGCAGTGCAAAAAAACCCTGGCCCGGAAGGACACCTATCTGCCAGCCGATTCCACCGACTGCTGGGCATGCGACGCCGTTCGCAGTCCCTGGGACGGGAAGTATTATCTCTATTATTCCCATGGCGGAGAATCCACCGGCGTGGCGGTCAGCGACCGGCCAGACGGCCCCTTCATCGACGCACGGAACAAAACGCCCCTGCTTCCCAAAGGCATTACGCCCACCAATTCCTATGACCCCGACGTGATCCTGCCGGACCAAGATGATTCCCGGGCCTGGATCGTGTTTGGAAGCGACTGGACAGATCACTATTGGGCCATGCAGTTAAAAGAAAACATGATCGATGTGGTTCCCG
>CADBNX010000228.1 GCA_902796115.1 uncultured Eubacteriales bacterium | reverse complement strand
GCAACCGCCGTGACCGCTTCGATCAGTTCGTCCTCGGTTTTGCCGAGGGTCACCTGATTGCTCAGCTGGTATACGTTGCCCAGTGCTTCGCTGCCCTCGCCGTACATGCCGCGCATGGTCAGTCCGAGTTTCGCGGCCAGCTGTGTGACTTCCCCCATGTTTTTTCCCTTTGTCAGATACGGTAGGTGCAGCATTACGGACGCGCGCATTCCGGTTCCGGTATTGGTGGGGCACGCGGTCAGATACCCCCACTGGCTGTCGAACGCGAACTGCAGTTTCCTCTCCAGCGCTTCCTCCACCGCGAAAGCGGACCGCGCGGCCGGCTCAAGCGACAGCCCCGCGCAGAACGCCTGGATGCGCAGGTGGTCTTCCTCATTCACCATGATCACGGTGCTGCCGTCCTCGCTGATCAGCGCGGCTCCGCGGTCATCGCTTCGGAACAGATCGGGACTGATCCTGTGATCCTCCACAAAAGCCTGCTTCTGGCTGTCGCTGATCCCGCGCATCGGAAAGTAACGGAACTGCTCCGGTTCGTCCCGAAGAACGTTCAGTACCCTTTCGATGCATTCGTCCGCCTGCTGCTGGGTCATCTTCGGGCGGTACGGCAGATCGGCGAAATTCCGGGCAAGCCGTACCCGGGAAGAAAGGATCACCCTGCTTTCAGCTGTCGTACTCATTCCTTTTCCGTCTCCTCCGCCTTTTCTCTTTCGCCGTCGGACGCGGTCATTTTTTCGTTCAGTTCCCTGATCCTGTCGCGCAGTACGGCAGCTTCTTCATAGCGTTCATCCGCAACGGCACGGTTCATTTCCGCGCGCATCGAGGCAATTTCCTCAAGTGCTTTCTGTTTTTTCGCGTCCGAAGGCGGCCTGTGTCCGGCGTGCTGGTTCCTTCCGTGAATCCGGTTCAGCAGCGGCGTCAGTTCGCTGTGGAACGCCTGATAACACTCCGTGCATCCCAGCATTCCGCCGCGGCGGAATTCCGCCAGGGTCATCCCGCATTTGGGGCAGGTTTTGTCTTCCGCTTCGTGTGCTTTCGCCATGGAGGAAAGAATCGCCGCAAGCAGCGCGGAGATGTTTCCGCCTGTCTGGTATTTTTTAACGCATTCCCGGCAAAGATGAAGCCTGGTCGTTTCCCCGTTCACAACGGTGGTTACAAGAACCTGTGCTTCCCTTTCCCCGCATTCTTCACAAAGCATGGTATTCTTCCTTTCCGCCTTCCGCTTCCCGCTGTTTTCTTTCCTGTTTCTGAGCCACGGCCAGCAGCATGTTTTTCAGGATTTTCGCACGCAGGATGTTTTTCAGGGACTCCGGAACCGGAACGGACATCGCCTGTCGGTTCAGCGCCGAAAACATGATCCTTGCTTCATCAAGCGTCACCACGCCTTTTTCCGCCAGATGATGGCAGATGATCCTTGCGCGCTGCTCGTCGATCTCATCCCCGATCCTTTCGTTCAGATAATACGTCAGGCCCTGCGCCTCGTCCGTCCTGATCCGCACGATGCGCACAAAGCCTCCCCCGCCCCGCTGGCTGGATATCACATAGCCGTGGTCAGGCGTGAAACGGGTGGAGAGGACATAATTGATCTGGGACGGAGCGCAGTGAAAATACTCCGCCAGCTCATTGCGCTTGAGCTCGCACGTTTCCTGGTCTTCCTGTAAGAGCGATTTGATAAATGCTTCTATCGTATCGCTGAGTCGCATCAAATCACCTCCGCCGTCAAAATAATTGACTTACTTTGACTTTTAAATTGTACCATAAATTATTTTTCTTTGCAAGCCATGATTTCCGAAAAAAACAATTGACAAGAAACAGCGGTTGTGGTTTAATAAACCGCGTTTTGAAGTTTAGTTTTTCTAAACTTCGGAATGTGTCTGAAAGTTTAGTATTGCTAAACCGGCGGAAATGGAGGTTTTCAGGTGGATATCGGTGAAAAGCTGAGACAGCTCAGACAGCTGAAAAACCTGACCCAGGAAGAGCTTGCCGATCGCTGCGAACTCAGCAAAGGCTTTATCTCACAGGTGGAGCGAAACCTCGCCTCTCCTTCCATCGCCACGCTGACCGACATGCTGGAATGTCTGGGCAGCAGTCTGAAGGAATTCTTTTCCGGTTTCGATGAGGATAAAACCGTCTTTTCCGGAGAGGACATGTTCGTCAAGGAAGACGACGCTCAGCTGAAGGGCAGCATAACCTGGCTGGTTCCCGACGCGCAGAAAAACCGCATGGAGCCCATCCTGATCGAGATAGGCGCCGGCGGCGAAAGCCCGCTGATGCCGCCTCACGAAGGAGAGGAATTCGGCTACGTGCTCTCCGGCAGCGTTTTCCTGATCACCGGAACCTCAAAGAAGCGCGTGAAGGCAGGCTGCAGCTTCTGTGTCCACCCCCGCGAGGAACACTGTCTGAAAAACGCCGGCAAAACCATCGCGAAGGTCCTGTGGGTTTCCACCCCGCCATCTTTCTGACAAAGGAGCATACAAAAATGCGCAAGCTGATCGAATTCCGGAACATTGTCAAAAGCTTTGACGGCCAGGTCGTCCTCAAGGGTGTGAACCTGAACATCAACGAAAACGAATTTGTCACCCTGCTTGGGCCGTCCGGCTGCGGGAAAACCACGCTGCTGCGTATTCTCGGCGGTTTTCTCGAACAGGATGAAGGCACCGTGATTTTCGACGGAAAATGCATCGACAATGTGCCTCCCTACAGGCGGGAGATCAATACGGTGTTCCAGCGCTATGCCCTCTTCCCTCACCTGAACGTTTTCGAGAACATCGCTTTCGGGCTGCGCATCAAAAAGCTTGGCAACGACATCATCGCCCAGAAGGTAAACCGCATGCTTTCCCTCGTAAACCTGGAAGGCTATGAAAAGCGCAACGTCACCAAGCTTTCCGGCGGCCAGCAGCAGCGGGTCGCAATTGCCCGTGCCCTGGTGAATGAGCCGAACGTGCTGCTGCTGGACGAGCCTCTGGGCGCCCTGGATCTGAAACTGCGCAAGGAGATGCAGCGCGAACTCAAGCGCATCCAGCAGGAAGTCGGGATCACCTTTATCTTCGTCACCCACGATCAGGAAGAAGCGCTGACCATGAGCGACAAAATCGTGGTCATGAACGCAGGCTCCATCGAGCAGATCGGCACCCCGCTGGAAATCTATAACGAACCTGCAAACGCCTATGTGGCCCGGTTCATCGGCGAAAGCAATATCATCAGCGGCGTGATGCCCGAGGATTACAAAGTCCGTTTTGACGACAAGACCTTCGAATGCGTCGACTTCGGCTTCAGGCCCAACGAATCGGTGGATGTGCTGATCCGACCGGAGGATTTCAAAGTCGTGAAACCCAAGGACGGCGTGCTGCGCGGCGAGATCAAGTCCGTCCTGTTCAAGGGCGTCCACTATGAAATGATGGTGGAAACCACGACTGGCACCAGCAAAACCGTAAAAATGCACGTCGTCACCCAGCATGACATCGTAAACGAACAGGCCGGAGAGAAGATCAGCGCCAACGACTTTTACGTCGATTCCGACGACCTGAACAACAAGGAAATGACGGATCAGGACTTCATCTCCATCGCCAACGCCCAGGCCTGGGACGAGGAGGAGCGCGACATTTCCCTGACGCATGTCACCCATAATATCGAAAACAGGCCCGGGGTTTACTCGATCACCTTCGGCACCGACAAAAAAACCGAGGTCACCGTCAAGGTATACGTGGTACATCCCGAATACGTCGAGGACGCCCGTCACAATATCGGTATCAGCGCTCTGGACTTTTTCATCACACCGGACGAGATCCGGGAATCCATGGCCATTTCCACCGATCTGAAAACCTGGGCCAGCGCCGAAGCCTGGAACCTGCAGGATGATTCCCCCATCGATATCACAGATGTCAAGTTCAGCTTCGATCCGGCGGACATCAGGGAAGGCTCCTACGATATCACCTTTTCCACCCAGGGCCGGGAATACAAAGTAGAGACCACCAGCCACCACGAAGTGGGTGACAAGGTCGGCCTGTTTTTCGGTCCTGACGATATCCATGTGATGCACAAGGAGGAAGGCAGCGTATGAAATCCTTCTTCCGGATGAGTTATCCCTATATTCTCTGGATCGCGATATTCATCGTGGCGCCCATGCTGATGATCCTGCTCTACGCGTTCACGACCCCGGGCAACAGCACGCTTACCTTCCAGTTCACCGTGAACAACTTCACCCGTTTCTTCTCGGATCCCGCCTACATGCGCGTGCTGCTGGTCAGTTTGCGCATCGCGCTGCTCACCACCGTCTTCTGCCTGCTGATCGGCTATCCGGCGGCGCTGTTCATCGCCTCCCTGTCGGAACGGGCGCAGACCCTGATGACGCTGCTGCTCACGCTGCCCATGTGGATCAACATGCTGCTCAAGACCTATGCCTGGCGCGGGATCCTGCTGAATTTCGATTTTACCAGCGAACTGAAGGTATTCATCGGCATGGTCTACGATTTTCTCCCCTTTATGATCATCCAGATCCACACGGCCATCGCCAAGCTGGATCCCAACCTGCTCGTCGCCGCGCAGGATCTCGGCGCGAACAGCGTAACGTCTTTCCTGAAGGTCACCCTGCCCCTCAGCGTCCCGGGCATCATTTCCGGCATCACCCTGGTCTTCCTTCCTGCCGTGTCCAGTTTCGTCATTCCCAAAATGCTGGGCGGCGGGGACTATGTGCTGATCGGCAATCTGGTCGAGATGTATTTTCTGCAGACCGGTGACTGGAACATGGGCAGCTCCATCTCCCTGATCATGGCCCTGATCATCATCACGGCCATGTGGGCGACCAAGAAGCTGGACCGCAGCGCGCAGGAGGATTAAGGTATGAAAAAAAGAAAACTTTCCCGCCTCTTCTCCTCCGGCTACCTGATCCTGATTCTCCTGTTCGTGTATCTGCCGATCTTCTACCTGGTGCTGTTTTCCTTCAACGAGGGAAAATCGCAAACCAGCTTTACCGGGTTCTCCCTGCGGTGGTATGAGAGCATGTTCCGGGACCGGACGATCCTGGAGAGCATCTACGTGACTCTGTTCGTCGCCGTCATTTCCACGATCGTTTCCACCGTGGTCGGGACCATTGCCGCCATCGGTCTTTCCAAGGCCAAGCGTCTGATCCGCACGGCGGTGCTGGAAATCAACAACCTGCCGGTCATGAATCCGGACATCGTCACGGCAATCGGCCTGATGCTGCTTTTCCTCTCCATCAAGATCCAGGGCGGGATGCTCACCCTGATCCTCAGCCATATCTCGTTCTGCACGCCCTTTGTGATCCTCTCGGTGATGCCCAAGCTGCGCCAGCTGGATGATAATGTGGCGGAAGCCGCGCTGGACCTCGGCGCCACACCCTGGAAGGCGCTCATCAAGGTCATTATCCCCCAGATCTACCCGGCCATCATCTCCGGCGCGCTCATCGCATTCAGCATGTCCCTGGATGATTTCGTCGTATCGTATTTCAACTCCGGAGCCGGCATCAATACCATTTCCATGTACGTGTATTCCATGAAGCGCTACAATCTCAGCGTCAATGCCATGGCGACCCTGATCGTCGCGGCGGTAGCCCTGATCCTGATCCTCGCGAACCTGGTGCCCTACATTAAAGATAAAAAGAATCATAAGGAGGAACCCCGAAATGACTAAGAAACTGATCGCTGCCCTGCTTCTCGCCTGCCTGCTTGCGACGCCGCTGTGCTCCCCGGCCGAAGGAACGCTGAACGTGTTCAACTACGGCGAGTATATCGACGAGCAGGTGATCTACGACTTTGAAAAGGCATTCGGATGCCGCATCAATTATTCCCTCAACACCACTCCGGAAGAGATGTACAACAAGCTGCAGACCGGTACGTCCTATGACGTGGTCATCACCAGCGACTATATGATAGACCGCCTGATCAAGGAAGACCGGATCCTGCCGCTGGATAAAAGCGTCGTCACCAATCTGGATCAGATCTCCGACTTCATGAAAGGGCTGTATTTCGATCCGGACAATTCCTACAGTGCCCCCTATCTGTGGCAGAATGTGGTCCTGTGCTATGACACGACAAAAATCGACCCCGAAAAGATCGAGGAAAAAGGATGGGATATCCTGCTGGATCCGGCGCTGGACGGGCATGTGTTCATTTATGAGTCCCCCCGGGACGTATTCATGATGGCCTTCAAAGCGCTGGGCTATTCCATGAACACAGACAATCCGGACGAACTGCAGGCCGCCTACGAGTGGCTGGTCAAAATGAAGCAGACCGTCCATCCTTCCTTTGTCACGGATGAGATGATCGACGGCATGGCCCAGGGCGAAAAATGGATCGCCATGATGTACAGCGGAGACGCCGCCTACGCCAGCATGGAAAACGAACGCCTGGCCGTTCTGGCGCCGGAGCAGGGAACCAATATCGCCATCGACTGCATGTTCATTCCTTCCAACGCCGCCAACCCGGAGCTGGCCAATCAGTTCATCAACTACGTGCTGGATTATGACAACAGCATGATGATCACCGTGGAAACCTGCTACACCACCCCCAACGCGCAGGTGATGGAAGACGTAACGGCGCCCGGCGGCGAGTTTGAGGGCGTCGAAGGCTACCTGCCCCGTATGGGTTACGAAAAGGACGAGATCTATCAGTACGTCAAACTGCTCCAGGCCGAAACCCCCGAGCTGCTGATCAAGGTCAAACTGCACGAGTGATCCACGGTTGAAACACCGGAAACAGGAACGAATCCGTATGCACAGAAGAAAAGCTTTCCGCATCGTTCTGATCATCTTACTGCTTGCGGCGGGGTTCATATGCCCCGCCGCGGGCGATGAATACGCGACCCTGGAAAAGGGCATGAGCGGTCCGGCCGTTCTCAGGCTCAAGCAGTCCATGTACTATCTGGGGTATTTTACCAGTCTGAATCTGAGCGACTCCTATAACGACGTCATGGTGGAGCGGGTCAAAAACCTGCAGCGCGCCAACGGACTGGAGGAAGACGGAATCGCTTCCGCCGCCCTGCAGGAGCTGGTGTATTCCGGCCGATGCCTGCCCACCGCGGGCGCGCCGGCACCGACTCCCGTTCCGACTCCGGTCCCGCCCCCGCTCGGCCCTTCTTCACTTCCGGCGGACCTGCCCGAAACCACGCAGGACGGCTTTCTTGCGGAGGATGGAGAATATCTTTACGAAAACCCTTCGGAGGGCCTGTGGATCTGTCTGCGGAAAGACCTCGCAGTCACGGTGCGCCGATATGCTTCGCAGACGGAAAAACTGATCTGGTTTGAAACCGACATCCGCTGCTCCCCGGACTCTCCGATGCTCACGTACGTATCCGAAGGCCGCACGCCCGGAAAACGCTATGTCAGTCCGGTTGTGATGGCGGAGCAGTACGCTTCCGTCCTCGCCATTACGGATGATTTCTTCGGGCATCGCCTGAACAACAATGAGCGTACCGGCGTTGTGATCCGGAACGGACGCGTGATCGGCGAACGCACCTACCGGAACGACCATCCTTCCTTCCCCAATCTGGAAGTGCTGGCGCTGTTCGCGGACGGCAGCATGAAATGCTTCCTCAGCAGCGAATACACGGCGCAGGAGTATCTTTCGATGGGCGTGACGGACACCTTCGCCTTCGGCCCCATTCTTGTCACGGGCGGTGAAAAAGGGCCTCACATGGATGATCGGGATTACTACCATTACCGGGAGCCGCGCTGTGCCCTGGGCATGATCGAACCGTACCATTATGTGGTTCTCACCGTAAAGGGCCGCGCCGACGATTCGAAGGGCACCTACCTTCCCTGGCTTGCGGACAGGATGCTCTCGCTCGGCGCCGTGGAGGCGATGAACCTGGACGGCGGCGGCACGGTCAGTCTGGTGTTCAACGGCAAAATGCTGAACAAAGGCACAAAGAATCTCAGGAACGTCACCAGCATGATCGGCTTTGGCGGCACGCCGCAGCAGCTGCCCGAATAAACATCGTTTTCAGCTTTTTTCCGACAACTTTTCGCATCTTTCCTTCTCCGCCCCTTGCCAAAACGGGGCGGATTCTGTATAATCATAGCGGCCGGTTTTCCCGGCTGAACTAATGTACTGCTTGAATGCATTTGTAAGGAGGAGTTTCCCATGGTCAAAGTTGCTATCAACGGTTTCGGCCGCATCGGCCGTCTTGCTTTCCGTCAGATGTTCGGCGCGGAAGGGTATGAAATTGTCGCCATCAACGACCTCACCAGCCCCGCGATGCTGGCTCATCTGCTCAAGTATGATACCGCGCAGAAGGGCTACTGCGGCGTGATCGGTGAGAACAAGCATACCGTCACCTCCAAGGAGCCGGAATTCGAAGAAGACGGCAAGACGGTCAAGGTGCCTGGTTCCATCACGGTGGACGGCAAGGAAATCACCATCTATGCCGAGCCCAAGGCCGCTAACCTGCCCTGGAAAGCCCTGGACGTGGACGT
>CADBNX010000227.1 GCA_902796115.1 uncultured Eubacteriales bacterium | reverse complement strand
GGTGCCGCTTCCGGATATCCGGCTGCGCGGGAAAATCGCGGCGCTGACGGATACCTTTTTCCGGGAAAGAGTGACGTCGGAGTACGCATGGAACGTAATATACCGGCAAACGGAGGACGCTTTCCGCAATCAGCTGGACGACCGCGGCGCAGTGGGAAGATGGCAGGGGGAGTACTGGGGCAAATGGATCATCAGCGCCGCGCGCGTGTGCAGGTATCAGCACAATGACAGCCTGAAAGCGTTTATCAGCCGTGCCAGCGCAAACCTGATCGCGCTGCAGCGGGCGGACGGATACATCGGCACCTACCGGGATTCCCTGAATATGTTTTCCCCGGATCCGGAAAAGGCGATCGCGGAGGTGGGGTATCCCTGCAAATGGAACTGGAACATCTGGTGCCGCAAATACACCCTGTGGGGACTGCTTGAAAGCTGGGAGCTGAACCGGGAGGAGCGGGTTTTATCCGCAGCGGTGCGGCTCGCGGATCACCTGATACGCGAGCTGGAGGAAAACGGGATCGATATCCGGAAAACGGGCACGTTCTGCGGGCTTGCCAGCTGTTCCATCCTGAAGCCGATGCTGATCCTTTACCGGCACACGGGAAATGAAAAATACCTGGACTTTGGCAAAGCCATCGCCCGGCAATGGGAAGGGGAGGAAGCGCCGGGGCTGATCGCCAATTCCCTTGCCATGAAGCCGATCGACAGCTGGTATGAGGACACCCTGAGCTGGTCCAAGGTATATGAGGGGCTGTCCTGTTTTGACGGGCTGCTGGAACTGTATCGCGTGACGGGAGAAAAGAAGTATCTGAATGCCGCGGAGTGCTTCTGGAAACTGCTGGAAACCGGGGAGAAGAACCTGCTGTTTTCGGTGGGCTACAACGATCAGTACCGCGGCGCGGCGGGTGAAATCAACGTGCTGACGGAACCCTGCGACGTGATCCATTATATGCGGCTCTGCTTCGAACTGTTCCGTCTGACCGGCCGCGCAGAATACATGGACAGCTTTGAACTGGCTTTCTGCAATCCGCTGCTCGCGGCTGCCTGCAAGGACGGGAAATGGGGCGCCCGCACCGTACGCGGATGCGGAAAGCACGAATACGCGCACATGCAGGCGTTCATGCGGTACAACCACTGCTGTGTGAACAACATGCCCCGGGGCTTCCTGAACGCGGCGGAGAGCACCGTGATGACGGGAGAAGGCGCGGTGCTGATCAACCTGTATCACGCCTGTGACGCGCGGGTCCGACTGGGAGACACCCGCGTCCTGGTGCACACGGACGGGGATTACCTTGCGGACAGCAGCGCCCGGATCCGGCTGGTTTTTGAGGGAGACGCGGCGGACGTGCTGCTGCGCGTCCCGTCCTGGAGCGGGAAGAACAGCATCTGGGTGGGGAAGGAACGCCGTGAAGTACAGCCGGGACTGTATCGGGTGAAGGCGGAGGAGCTTTTGCAGGCAGGAGAAAGCGCGGGGGGGCCGCTCTGCGTGACCCTGCGGGTCGCTTTTGACAATACGCCCGTCCTGCGCCTGTTCGGGAAAGAAGTTCCGCACCACGGCCGGGAGGACTGGCAGTACCGCAGATGGGGCCGGGCGGAGGATTACGACCGGGCGCTTGGCAGGACCTTCCTCGATTCCCCGCGCGCGACCCTGCGCAAAGGCCCCATCCTGCTGTGCCGGAGTAAGCTGATCGGCAATACCGCGGAGGAAATGTTTGAAGATGGCGGCAGGGTTCCCGAAGACAGCGTCTGCACGCTGGACAAACTGGAAGCCCCCGCGGACGTCATGGCGCTCTTTACCGCGCGTTTCAGGGGAGGCCCCAAGGGGAAGGAGCTCCTTTCCGCGAAGGTGTGCGACTACGCCTCCGCCGCGAACATGGAGCAGGACGACGGGGAATATTTCAGCATCTATTTCTGAACGTTTCCGGCTGAAACGCCGGAACGGAAATCAAAACGGAGAAAGGAAATTATTATGCGCTTCCTTCATCTTGCGGATCTGCATCTGGGCAAACAGATGAACGACGTTTCCCTGCTGCCGGACCAGGAATACGTGCTCGAGCAGATCGTATCCATCGCGGACAGCGAGCGGGCGGACGCCGTGCTCATCGCCGGGGACGTGTATCAGCGTTCTTCGCCGCAGGCGGAAGCCATGGCGCTGTTCGATTCCTTTGTTTCCCGGCTGTCGGGCATGGGCAAGGCGGTCTTTATCATCAGCGGAAATCATGATTCCGCGCAGCGGATCTCGTACTTTTCGTCGCTGATCCGATCCAGCGGCGTGCATGTGACGGAAGCGTTCGACGGCAGGATGCAGAGCGCCGTGCTGCGGGACGGGGACGGGGAGATCGTGATCTGGATGCTGCCCTTCCTTCGGCCCTCCCAGGTGAAGCGGAAGCTGCCGGAAGAGAAGATCATTACCTGTCAGGACGCGATCGGGGCGGTCCTTCGGCAGACGCCCGTCGATCCCGCGAAACGCAATATCCTTCTGTGCCATCAGTTCATCACGGGCAGTGAAACCTCCGATTCGGAGGAGATGGCCGTGGGCGGGCTGGACAATATCGACGCGTCCGTGTTCGACGCGTTCGATTATGTGGCCCTGGGGCATATCCACAAACCGCAGAAGGTGCTCAGGGATACCCTGCGTTACGCCGGATCCCCGCTCAAGTATTCGTTTTCCGAGGCAAACCACAAAAAGAGCGTGACCGTCGTGGACCTGTGCGAAAAAGGCGATATCGAACTGCGGACCGTGCCGCTGTATCCCCTGCACGACGTGCGGCTGATCGAGGGAAACATGGACGGCATCATGCGGATGCCCTACAGCGAGGATTATGTGTGGATCACCGTGCATGACGAGATGCCGCCTCCTGACGCGCGGGTGACGCTGAGCGTGAATTTTCCCAATATGATGAAGTTTTCCATTGTCAATTCCAGAACGAAAACGGATCTGGACGTGCTGGCTTTTGAACGCATGAAAGACAAAAGCGTCACGGAACTGTTCACGGATTTCTACCGCCTCCAGAACAATGATCGGGAGCCGGGCGAGGCCCATCGGAAGGTACTCGGGAAAGTACTGAAGGAATTGGAGGAAAGAGCATGAAACCGCTTTATCTGGTTCTGTCCGCTTTCGGCCCGTATGCCGCCGAGACCTCGATCGATTTTTCGGCTTTCGGCGAGGACGGGATTTTCCTGATCGCCGGGGACACGGGCGCGGGCAAGACTACGATTTTTGACGCCATCAGCTTCGCGCTCTACGGGGAAGCTTCCGGAGGCAGGGAGCGGCGCAGCAGCAAATCCTTCCGCTCGGACTGGGCAGGCGCTGCCTGTGAAACCTATGTGGAGCTGACCTTCCGGCATAAGCGGAAAACCTGGCGCGTCCGGCGCAATCCGGAGTATGAGCGTCCCAAAAAATCCGGCGGGGGCAACACGACCCAGAGCGCCGGCGCCCGCCTGACCGATATGGATTCCGGCGAAATCACCGAGGGGCTGACGGAGGTGAACGGAAAGATCCAGGAGCTGCTGGGTCTGACGCAGGATCAGTTCACGCAGACCGTGATGATCGCGCAGGGGGATTTCCTGAAGATCCTCAACGCTTCCTCCGAAGAGCGGAAAGCGCTGTTTCAGAAGCTGTTCAATACGGGTATTTATGCCGATCTGCAGCGCAGGCTGCAGGAAATGAACAGTGCCTGCGGCAGGGAGCGGGACGAACTGGACGGGCGCATCGCCATCGCGGCGGGGCGGATCGAGCCGGAGGAGGACGCGCCGGAGAAGGACAGCATCGCGCTGTTCCGAACGGAGCCGAAGTATGGCGAGCGCCTGGCGGAATGCCTGGCGAGCCTGACCGAACGGGAGCGGACGCTCTGCGCGAAGGCGAAGCGGGAGAAGGAAGCGGCCGGAAAACGCGCGGATGCGCTCATCGCGGCGATCGAGCAGGGGAAAGCCGTGAACGCGGATTTCGACGCGCTGGATCAGACGGAGAAAGCGCTGGAGGCGCTGCGGAAACGGCAAAGCGACATGGACCGCCTGGCGGATGAGCTGAAGCAGGCGCGGAAAGCAGGGAATCTTGCGGCCGATGAGACGCTGATCGTCAGCAACGCGGCGGATCTGCGCAGACAGCGGAAGGAACTGGAAAGCGCCGCCGAGGATCTCAGAAACGTACAAAAAGCGCTGCCCGAAGCCGAAGCCGCGCGCAGGGAGGCGGAATCTCACGGGCCCGAAGCGGACGCGCTGCTGCTGTCGGCACGGCAGTTGTCCGACTGCATCCCGGTGCTGAAAGAACTGGAGAAGCAGCGGGAAAAACTGGAAACGCGGAAAAAACGGCTGGCGGAACTGCTGGAATTCAGCCGGCAGGCGGATCTTGCCTGCGCCGCGGCGAAGGAAGGCTACTACCGCAGCCAGGCCGGCATCCTGGCCGCGGAACTGGAAGAGGGAAAGCCCTGCCCGGTGTGCGGGTCGCTTTCCCATCCCAACCCCGCGCGGCAGACGAAAGAGGATATTACCCGGGAGGAAATGGAGCGGGCTGAGCAGCACAGGCGCCGGGCGGATGAGGCGCTGCATGAGGCAGACAACGCGATGGCCTCCGTGCGGGCGGCGGCGGAGGCGGCGGAGGCGCGCCTGCGGGAGAAAAACATCGCCGAAAACGAAACGCAGCCGCACCTTGAAAAGCGCGTGCGGGAGCTTGAGGCGCGTGCGAAGGGGCTTCGGGACGATATCGAAAAAACCGGGAAAACCTGCGCCGATCTTCTGATCCGGCTGGAGAAGAGCCGCACCGAGGCGGAAACGGGACAAAAGCGTCTTTCCGCCCTGCAGGAGACGGCGGACGCGCTGCAGAAGCGGTTCGGCGAGGCGCTTGCCGCCGCGGGGTTTGAGAGCGAGCGCGCGTACCGGCTGGCAAAAATGTCCGATCGGGCGATGAATGAAGCCGAGGAACAGCTGAAGGCATACGGCGAAAAGAAAAAATCCCTCGCCGATCAGGCGGCGGGGCTGCGGGAGAAGCTTGCCGGGAAGGAAAGAGAGGATCTTTCCCTTCTGGAAACGCAGCTTCGGACGCGGAAAACCGAAAAAGAAAACGCCGAGCGCGCGGAAGGGGCGCTGATGAAGAAACTGGCGCTGCATGAGGACGCGCTCAAAGAAATCCGGGAAGCCGTCAGACAGCGGAAGCGGAAAGAAGAAAACTGGGCGGTGGTCCGGGATCTGTACAACTGCTGCGCGGGCATCGCGGGAGGAAACCGGCGCGCGAAAATGACTTTTGAGGCATATGTGCAGCAGTATTATTTCAAACAGGTGGTCGCCGCGGCCAACAGGCGGCTGACGCTGCTCACGGACGGACTGTTCATTCTGCGCTGCAGGGAAGAGGCCAGGGACCGGGTGCACCAGAGCGGCCTGGATCTGGACGTGCTGGACCGGGGCACGGGCCAGTGGCGGGACGTGAGCACCCTCTCCGGCGGAGAATCCTTCCTGGCCAGCCTGGCGCTGGCCCTGGGACTGTCCGACACCGTGCAGGGCCAAAGCGGCGCAGTGCGCATGGAGGCAATGTTTATCGACGAGGGTTTCGGCACGCTGGATGACAACGCCCTGCGCAATTCCCTGAAAGTGCTGTCAGGACTTGCGGACGGCAAGCGTCTCATCGGCGTGATCTCGCATGTGCACGACCTGGAGGAGCGCATCGAGAAGCAGATCGTCGTATCCAAAACGCTGAAGGGTTCGAGAGTCGATCTGATCGTATAAAACCGAACACTGATTTCAGCGCAGCAGTTTTTGAATTTCCGGAAAAGGAGACAGGCTGCGCTTCAGGATCCCGTGCATATACGCGATCGCGATCCCGTAATTGACCATCGGCACGCCCTGCTCCTGCGCGCTTCGCATCCGGGACTGCATCTCCCGTTCATTGATCATGCAGCCTCCGCAGTGAACGATCAGCCTGAACGCGGAAAGATCCCCGGGAAACGAATCCCCGGAAGAGAACGTATATTCCGGCTTTTTCCCGGAGAACGCTTCGATCCATCCCGGTATCTTTACCGTTCCGATATCCTGGCACTGCCTGTGATGCGTACAGCCCTCGGAAATCAGGATCCGATCGCCGTCCCGCAGCTCGGACAGCCTGTTCGCGCTGACCGTCAGCGCCTTGAGATCGCCTCTGTAACGCGCGAAGAGGATGGAAAAGGAGGTCAGCGGAATCTCTTCCGGAACCATACGGCTGACGGGACCGAAGGCCTGCGAATCCGTAATGACAAGCGCGGGGCGGCTGTTCCCCGCCAGGACCCGGGGGAGCTCTTCGGGCTGACATACCGCCGCCGTAAAATGATGATCCAGCAGTTCCCTGAGCGTCTGAACCTGCGGAAGGATGAGCCTGCCCTTCGGGGCCGAGGCGTCGATCGGCATCACCAGGACCGCGCTGTCTCCGGGGGCCAGCAGATCCGCCGCGATCCGCTTTTCGGGCTTTTCGGAGGCGGCGAGCCTTCCCAGCGCTTCCTTGAGCGCCGGGATGCCGTATCCGTCTGCGGCGCTGACATGGATCAGCGCGTCGGTATCCGGCGGGACCGGGCGCGTCAGATCCGCCCTGCTGAGCACCTCCAGACAGGGGATCTTCAGCGCGGAAAGCTTTTCCAGCCATTCCTTCTCCAAAGGATGATACCTGTCCGGGTCAGACCGGACCAGAACCGCCAGATCCGTCCGGTTCAGGATCTGGGCGGTTTTTCGTACCCGTTTTTCCCCGAGCTCTCCTTCGTCGTCCAGTCCGGGCGTATCCAGGATCACGACCGGTCCGAGCGGCAAAAGTTCCATGGTTTTCCGCACCGGATCGGTGGTGGTTCCCGGAACCGGAGAGACCACGCTCATCTCCTGTCCGGTCAGTGCGTTGACCAGACTGGATTTTCCCGCGTTCCTGAGACCGAAAAACCCGATATGGACGCGATCGGCGGCCGGTGCCGCGTTCAGGCTCATTGCACCAGCTCCTTTCCCGTATCGACCGCGTACCCGCACGCTTCCGCCAGACGGAAAACATGCTCGGGTCCTGAGATGTTCCTG
>CADBNX010000226.1 GCA_902796115.1 uncultured Eubacteriales bacterium | reverse complement strand
GGGGCTGCGGCCCCTCCAAACCACCCGGAGTTTCCGATGTCCAAACAATCGGTATTTCACAGAATGAGGTGTTTGGAAACCGCGGGGTACCAGCCCGCGGTCAGACTTGCGGTCCGTCCCCGTACCCGTTCACAAATTCTCGGTACAGCCCCGAGTGGGAAACCATCTCGCCCCGCGCGTACAGGTGCGAGGTGTCCCCCAATTGAAGGCATTTGAACACCACTTCACCCGGGACCCGTTCCTCCGTCAGAAAGGTGGACACCGAGGAGGACGGCAGGAACAGGCTCTGCCAGAGCAGCACCGGGGAGATGCCGGACAGGATGGATACCAGCAGCATGCCAAGCCCGAAATGGCAGAAAATCGCGATGGTCCTGTCCACGTTTTCCCTGCAGGTGAACACGATCCCGTCCCTGCGGTATCCGTATTCTTCAAGCAGTCCCAGAAAGCCCCGCTCCACCTGCCGGTATTCGTCCGGCACGCTCACGGAGCGCATCGCCCCGTCCTGAAGCCAGGTATGCACGTCGTACAGCTTCTCCCGGCTCCCCCAGAACCTGGGCGGCAGGTTCCACGGGATGCGTTTTTCCCCGTTTTCATCCAGGATCTTTCCCCGGAATTCCTGCATCCATTCACGCACCTCGATCTCAAGACCGAGTTTTTCGGCCGAGGGCTCCGCGGTCTGAAGCGCCCTCGGGATCGGAGAGGAATATATACGGTCAATGGGCAGTCCCGCGATCCTTTCGGAAAGGATCTCCGCTTCCCGGAATCCTTTCGCTGTCAGCGTATTGTGCTCGTAGTCGGGCTCCGCGTGCCGGATAATCAGAATTCTCATACTTTCTCCGTTCCGGGGCCGCCGCGGCGTCGCGTATGGCAAAGCCCCGCTTTTTTGATCAGGTTTCCGTTTGCTCGTCCGTGCCGCTCCGCAAAGTCTGGGCCTTTTCCCACAGCATCCGCAGCTTTTCTCCGCCTTCCCCGCCGAGGGAAGAGAGGATCGTCACTTTTCCCGGAGCCGTGCTCTGCCGCAGCATCCCCGTTTCCGCGAGACGGCGTTTCAGCTGCCGCGCGGTGCCCGCGTTCCCGTCCACGATCGCCGTCTCCGGGGGGAAGCAGGCGCGGATGGTGCCGCGCAGGAACACATAATGCGTGCAGCCGAGCACCACGGCGTCCACCTGTTCCCCGGCAAAGGGCGCGAAAAGCCTGCGCAGGTATCCTTCCACTTCGTCCCCCCGCAGCATGCCGCGTTCCACATATTCCATCAGGCCGGGACAGGGCAGCGGGATCACGCCTTCCCCGTACTTCTCGCTGAGCACCGCGTATTTTTCGCTGGCCAGCGTCGACGGCGTGGCCATGGCCAGCACGACGCCGCCGTGCCGGAGCAGGGACGCGGGCTTGATGGCGGGTTCCATCCCGATGATCGGAAAATCATATTTTGCCCGCAGGCTTCCCGCCGCGCGCGCCGTCGCGGTGTTGCAGGCGATCACCAGCGCTTTCGCGCCCATCGCCGTCAGTTTTTCCGCGGCTTCCTCCGCGAGGCGGCGCACCGCCTCCGGGCTTTTCGTGCCGTACGGGGCGTTTTTCTGATCCCCGTAAAACAGGAAATCCTCGTTTGGCAGTGTTCGCACCATCTCCGCCAGAACGCTCAGCCCGCCGGCGCCGCTGTCAAACACCCCGACCGGTCCGTTTCTCACAGCATCTTCCCGCAATTCCATACGCGCCTCCTACCCGATCAGTCCGATGAGGACGGGCCCGACGAACGCCAGATATCCGAGAAGCGCCGGGATCAGGAATCCCTTTTCCGTGAAAACCGCGATGAACTCCCGTATCAGGGCGGACGGCCAGAAATACAGCGCCACGTCCGCGCCGATCCCGGTGCATTTCAGCCCCGCCTTCCGGGCGATCCGCAGGCAGCGGAAAACGTGATAATTGCTCGATACCAGCGCCGTTTTCTTTCCGCCGCCGCGCGCGTCGATGATCACTTTGGAGTTGAGCAGGTTTTCCCGGGTCGTCGCGGAAGCATCCTCGGGCAGGATCTTCTCTTCCGGAATCCCGTGATCGATCAGATACCGCTTCATCGCTTCCGCCTCGCTCAGCTTTTCGTCGCTTCCCTGCCCGCCGCTCGGGATCAGGAAGGGCCTGCCTCCGCACTTCCGCCAGATTCCGATCGCCCTGTCCAGCCGGTTTGAGAGCAGCTTCGTCACGCGCTCCCCGCCGGATAACCCGCAGCCGTGAATGATCACATAATCGAAATTCATCCGGTGCGGCATGATCTGCATAAAGACGGAATAAAGAACGAAGCTCAGCACCAGGCAGCTGAAATAAAACACCGTCATGGCGACCAGCAGGAACCATAGGCTTGCAGCCGCGATGTCCGCATAACCGGACAGCCCGAGTACGAAAACCACCGTGGCGATTTTGCCGATCGCGACGAAGATCCCCAGCCCCAGTGACAGCACATGCGCGGGACAGAGCGATTCCTTCCTCAGCATCTGTACGCCGTTCAGGATCAGCAGCACCGGCACCAGGAAAAGCGCAAGCATGACCAGCAGGAAGCATACCAGCAGAAATACCGCCCCGGCATCCCGGCCGAGAAACCCCGCGGCAAATACCGCCGAAACCATCAGCGACAGCATCAGGAGGATACTGTTCAGATACCGCTGCGGCCTGAAAACCGTACAGAGGAGCGTCAGAAGCCATACGGCCGCGAATACCGGCCCGACCGTCCGGACGTTATCCATTATTCCGCTGATCATGACTATCCCCTCTTCTTCATGTGTGATCATGTGCTCCGGTCAGATCCGCTGCGCATCGCAGTTCAGCAGGAAGGTGCCCAGGATCTTCGTGAATTTCAGCAGGCTTTCGCACCCGATGTATTCGTCCGTCTGGTGCGCGCCGCCGTACGCGTCAAAATCCCTTCCCGCGCCGAAGGAGAACGCCCGCGGGCTTCCGTATTTCAGGAAAACGGACAGATCGGACAGGCAGGACCCGCAGGGCGTCAGCTTCTCCCCGGCGCACTCCGCGCCGGCGCGGATCAGCGCGTCCAGCACGGGGTTGTCCTGCAGCTGCGTTTCTCCGAACAGAAAATGTCTCGTTGTGCGCCGAAACGAATCAAACCGCATACCGAGCGGTCTGAGCCTTTCGTCGATGCGCGTGGCCACGTCCTCAAGCTCCCTGTCAAAGGCCTCCCTGTCCAGCGTGGTAAAGAAGGTGACCAGCGCGTACGCGTGGTTTTTATCGGCGGAGCCGTCGCCCGCGCGGAATTCCCCGAACCGGACGGAAGTCCGCGGGATCACCGTATCCCGGAAAAGCGGGATCGCGGAAAGCTCCGCCGCGCGCCTCTCCTTCATCCGTTCGAATTCCTCCCGCACGATGAGCAGCCCGTCCAGCATCCTTCCGCAGGAATCCAGCGGTTCTTCCGAGCGGATGCCCGCCTTCAGCACGCCCCCGCCGACCGCCGCCGCCCAAATCTGAAAATTCTTGCAGTCCAGGTTCACGATATCGTCGCACGGGTATTTCAGGCAGGACGCCAGCGCGCCGTTGGAGCCGCCGTGTTCCTCATCGCAATAGGCGGTGAAATACAGATCATAGGGCAGGGTGACGCCCGCGTCCTTCAGAAGGCGGAGCAGGAACAGCGCCGCCGCGATGCCGTATTTGTCGTCGCAGGCGCCGCGCCCCCAGATCTTTCCGTCCCGCTGCTCACCCGAAAGGGGATCCACCGTCCAGTTCTCCCTGTCACCGATGGGCACCGTATCCGCGTGCGCGGCCAGCATCAGGCGGCGTCCGCCCGTTCCTTTCCTCATGCCCGTCACGTTGTACCGGTTTTCCAGGTGGTGCCCGTCCCAGTAATCCGGGTTTTCCTTCAGTCCCGGCACCTCCATCGGGGAATAGACGTCGGGGTGCATATCCAGACCGCGCATGTATTCGGAAAGGAAAGGTACAAGGTTCTCCTCCCTGCCGGAGAAGCCGAAATTCTGGGTATCAAAGCGGATCAGGGAAGACAGGAGATCGTACAGCTCCTGCTTTCTCGCTTCGATGGCCCGCTGCAGCGCTTCTTTTTGATCGGACATCGTTTTTCTCCTTTTTCCGTCCCGTTTCAGCCGGGAGACCGTCTCCCGTTCTTACCGGACAGCGGCGGCGCGGTGCTTCGGTGCCCGGGTGACACGCAGGCTCCCGGCTTATGGCTCCGCACCTTCCGCGCGTTCATTCTACGCATTCCCGTTTCGGGTGTCAAGCGCTGCAGGGGTAACGGAAGCTTGCATCTGCCCGCCTCCATTGATATTGCGGTCAGGCGGAGACTGCGCACCGGGATTATGAGATGGACGGCACGCAGATTCAGCTGAGCATTTTCCGGGATCGGCTTGAAATCATATCCCCGGGCGGCTTTTTTCAGCGTGAGAAGATTCAGAAGACTTATGATCTGTCTTCCATTATTTCAAAACGGCGGAATGAGTTGATTTGCAATGTGCTTGTCAAATGCAACGCCATGGAAGCTTCGGGAACCGGGTTTGAAAAGATTGAAGAAGCCTGTCTTTCCGCGGATGAGCGGCATAAACCTTATATCTGCACGGAGTCAGATCATTTCAAGCTTGTGCTTCCGGATCTGATGTACGAAGCAGGAACACAGGACAATGATATTCCTGCTGTTGAGTTTATTCCTGTAGCCGACGGAACCAAGCACGATAAAGCAGTACTGGGATATTATACCATATTTGGGCCGTTTTCGTCTCATGCTTGGATTAAATCAGCGTTTCCTAAAATCCTGCCTGGCCAGGTACTCAAAAATCAGGGCGGGATCGCGGGACGTTTCGGCCATGCAGGCCCGGATGATCCTTTCTCCCCGTTCTTCCGGCGTGTATTCCATCGGGATTCCTTCCTTTCCGCGTCATAGTGCCGCGCTGTGCTTTCACATTTCCATCCCCATCAGGATGACTTCATGCTCCCGGCCAAACCCGTGCCGCTCATAGAAGCCCGGGAGGAACCCGTCGGCGGAGGTGATCAGGTGCAGCCCCACGATGCCGCGCTCCTTCATGTCCGCTTTGCAGCGCTCCAGCAGCGTGGAAGCAATGCCGCGGCC
>CADBNX010000225.1 GCA_902796115.1 uncultured Eubacteriales bacterium | reverse complement strand
GATCTGAAGAGCAATCCGCTGGGCACGGAACTGCTGTTTGTTCCCTGCCTCGACGCGCTGGACGAAAAGGAAAAGAAAGAAGTGGCGGAATTCGCACGCGGTCACGCGGTGGTGCTGCACGACAACACCTTCCACCCCGCCTGCGGTACGGAGTACCGCGGGTACAGCCTGATCAGCGACTGGTGCTACCGCCCGGCCGGCACCTACCGCGGCTCGGACGCGCTGCGCCGCGCGCCCTTCCGGATGCCGGAAATCCTGCGCATGACGGGGATCCGTCCCGTATACCGGGTGACCGCCGAGGACGACGCGCTGGGGTTCGGTTTCCTTCGGAGCAGTGACGGCAAATACGACGTCGCCTGTCTGCTGAACATCAATTCCACCTCGGCTCCCGCACGGGAAGGGGAGATCACGGCTGATGAAAAAATCACGGGTGAAATCACAAAAGCCGTGTATGTGGACCGGAACCGGGAAGAGGAGCTGCCCGTGCGCCACGCGGAAGGGGAAGCGCGCATCGCCGTCCCGACGCTCGATGAGAGCGGCGGCTGCCTGGTGTATTTATACAGGGAATAGGGAGCAGGAAAGAGAGGCAGGGCCAGTTTGTCGCTTCGCATACAGCTCAGACACCGGCTGAGCTGTAACTATCCCGTTTTGAAATTGCCTTTCCCCCATTGAAAGCACGGCACCGTTGTGTTACAATGCTGTTAACAGGCAGCCGCGGGAGAATTCGGGCTGCCGGGCGTCACAGCCGGCGCCGCCGCATGGCAAACACACCGCGCGGCCCGGCACGCGGAACCCCGTTTTTCCGAAAGGAGCAATCGCCGGTACGGTTCATCCGGGAACCGCGATAAAACCAGGGAGGAAAGAGTATGAAGAAATGGATTTTGCTGCTGGCAATCTGCCTGACGGCAGCGCTGCTGGTGCCGGCATACGCCGCGCAGGGAACGCTGATCCTGCCGAGGGAGCTGAAAACCATCGGACCGGAAGCGTTTGCCGGCGTCCGGGACGTGAATCAGATCGTACTGCCCGACGGACTGACCGAAATCGGAGACCGTGCGTTCGCGGACAGCGGACTCGGGCTGATCGTCATGACCGATTCCGTGGAGAAAATCGCCTCCACCGCCCTGGATGGCAGTCCGAACGCCTGCTTTGCCGCGATGAACGCCCATCAGGCCGAGGTCTGTGACAAAGCCGGCGTACGGTATATGCGCTATATCAGCGATGCAGAAGGCGCACAGGTCGCGGAGAGCTGCGAAAAAGCCGGCGTACCGTATGTGCAGTATAAAGACGAAGAGGGAAGCGTGACCGTCACAAAAATGAACGGCAAGCAGGCGGAAGTTGTCATTCCCTCGGAGATTCTGGGTAAGCCGGTTAAAAAGATCGAACAGGACTGCTTTAAGGAGAATGAGAACCTTACCTCCGTTGTGATTTCGGAAGGCATCACCACGATCGGAAGCAGTGCCTTCAGCGGGTGCAAAAACCTGGAAAGCGTCACGATGGCGGATACCGTGACCGAGATCGGGAACAATGCGTTCCGGAACTGCGGGAACCTGACGGACGTCGAATTTTCCGCCGGCCTGACAAAGATCGGGGGCGACGCGTTCAACGGAACCTGCGCGGGACAGGAGGAAGCCGTCATCTTCGAGCTGCCGGACAGTGTGAAGGAGCTGGGCGGCAACACGTTCAGGGACTGCGGCGCGGTGCTCTGCGTGGCGCGGGACAGCGATGCCGAAACCGCGGTCCGGAACGCGCAGTATACCTATACGCATGATGATGAAACGGATTTTCGCTATAAGTACGACAGCGACAAGGATGCGGAGCGCATCATTGCCTATACGGGAAGCGCGGAAAGCGTTGAGATTCCCGCTCAGGTATGGCTGATCGAGGAAGGGATATTCAAGGATCATACGGAACTGAAAAAGGTCGTCGTTTCGGAGGGTGTGACCCGGATCGGTGAGGAGGCCTTCCAGGGCTGCACGAACCTGACGGATATCACGCTGCCGGAGTCTCTGAAGGAAATCGAAAACAACGCCTTCAACGGATGCGGCAGCGCGGAAGGGGAGGATTTCCGTCTTCAGCTTCCCGGGAATATCACGTGGGTGGCGGCCACCGGCGTCTTTATGGACAGCCCGGTGATCCTGGTGTGCGACAAGGATTCCGAAACGGCAAAAACCCTGTCGGGCCGTGGGTATTCCTTCGCCCGGGACGACCGGCCGGAGGAAGAGGATTTCCGCTACCGGTGGGATTATTTCAACCATGTGTATGACATAGGCCTCTACGATTACGCGGGCAAGGAAACCGTGGTCCGCCTGCCGGATGACTGCCGGAACGTGAACAGCGAGAGGTTCCGTGAAAGAAGCGATCTGACCCTCGTGTGCGCGCAGCTTTCGGATGCGGCGTCGGGGCTTTCCGATGCAGGGCTGAACTTCACCTTCCCCGGGCATGAGGAACTGCTGTACCGGGTGATCGACGGCGTGCTTTATATCATGGGCTATACGGGCAGCGGGAATGAGATCATCATTCCCACGGCCGACGCGTACATCAAAGCGGGCGTGGACGAGCAAATCCGCGCGAATGCTTTCAACGGCAAGCAGAACGTGACGAAGGCAGTGCTTCCGGAAGGCCTGACGCGTATCAATTACGACGCATTCACCAACTGCTACAAGCTGACGGACATCACCTTCCCGAGCACGCTGAAATACATTGACCAGAACTCGTTCCGCTGGTGCGGGCGGGATGTTTCGGAAGTATTCTACTTTGTGCTGCCGGATACGATGGAGGATCTTTCGGGCAGAGGCGGCGGCGCGACGGCCTTCTCCGACTGCAACGCGGTGCTGGTATGCGGAAAAACCTCCGCGACCGCGGCGCTGCTGACCGACAGGAACTATGTCTATACCGCTCCGGGAGAATACGATTTCCGGTACCGCTATGAAAAGTACACGGAAGGGGAGCAAACGGGCCGCAGGCTGTGGCTGATCGGTTACGAGGGGACGGATAAACAGGTGACCATCCCGGCGGGCATCTGGGGCATCAAACGTTTCGACGGGACAACGGACTCCACTTACTGGCGGACTTTCCACGGGGACGCTTTCTACGGCAACGAAACAGTGGAGAAGGTGGTCATCCCGGAGGGTACGGTGGCGATCGAGAGCGACGCGTTCACCAACTGCTACAAGCTGTCGGACATCACCTTCCCG
>CADBNX010000224.1 GCA_902796115.1 uncultured Eubacteriales bacterium | reverse complement strand
TGCGGTCAGACGCCTTCCCGCTTCCAGTGCTTCAGTTGGGAAAGATACCCGTCGTACCGGTTTCTTCTGTCTTCCTCGGACAGATCGTCCGGATTGGGCATATGCTTCACAAGAAAATCGAGCAGCGCTTCCTTCGTCTGATACGCGAACTTTCCGTCCGAATAGCACCATCTGCAGTAATCCTCATTGAAGCTTCCGTCTTTTTCCCTGCTGATCGTCCCGTCCTCATTCAGCGGCATCCCGCAGCACTGGCAGAACAGCTGCCGCGGCGAGCCGAGCAGCGTATTGATGGATACGTCCAGTTCCCGGGACAGCAGCTTCAGCGTCTCCGTGTTCGGCTGGGTCTCCCCGGTCTCCCAGCGGCTCACCGCCTGCCGGGTCACCAGCACTCTCGCGGCCAGCTCCTCCTGGGTCAGATTGTGTTTCTCCCGCAGATGCTTCAGCGTTTCGCCGGTCGTCATCGCAAAAACCTCCCTTGCGTGTTTTCACCGGCATTATATGCCCGTGCGCGCGTCCCCGCAAGCAACTGTCTGTTGCGTTCCGGTTTTTACTTCCCGCCGCGGATTTCCCGGTAGCACGCGAAATACCGCCTGCCGAATTCCCGGTAGGACGCCGCGGAAAAATGAATGGTATCCGGGGACAGGGTGAAGCCCGCGCAGGACGCGATCGCGATATTGGGCCGGGAGGCCGCGACCCGGCGCAGGGTCTCGTTCATTTCCCGCACAAGCGGCCAGCGGTCCGCGCGATCCTCGCACAGTTCCCCGATCACGACCGGGGTGTCCGCGTCCAGCGCCAGCTCCGAAAGCATCGTGTCCAGCATGCGGAAAAAGCGTTCCGGATAGGCCCGCACGTTTTCCATATCCCGGCATTCCGATTCGCCCTGGTGCCACAGGATCCCGCAGACGCGCGAAGAGCGCTGCGCCAGGCGGGTCTGCATCACCGCGTGGTCAAACAGCACCTCGCCCGGCTGCCACTGCAGGATATTGGTGCCGCCGTCCGCGCACGGGATGAGCCCGATCCGGCGGTGATAACATTTTTCGTATTCGTCCGCGAAGCTCGCCGCGAGGCATACGCCGCTGCGCAGCTCCTTTTCGGAGGATACGTAGATACGGCGGTCCGGATTGATCGGCTCCGTCATCGGCTGCCAGCGCCCGTTGCGCAGCATGAACAGCATGCCCCTGGGATCGATCGGCGGCACCGTGCCGATGATGCCGCGTCCCGCCATGTTGGACTGCCCGATCATCAGAAAAGAATCGATCGCGTCCCGTGCTTTTTCACTCATTTTTTCTGCTCCCTTTCATTGATCACTGTTCCGTTTTCCGCTCCACGAACCAGCGCCCCAGACGGCATCCGACCACCTGCGCGCTGCGCTCGAAAAACAAATAGCTCTGCTTTCCGCCGATGAGCACCGTATACCGGTCTCCCCTGCCGCCGGCTTTCAGCGCGGGCGCGGGGCGTATATCCGTCACGCGGTCGATCTCATACCGGTGCCCGTCCTCCCAGGTGATCGCCCGGGGCAGCATCCGCCCGTCCTCCCCAAAGCACACCTCCACCGGAACATATACCTTGACGGTTTTTTCCGTTTCCATGCCGCCGTTCCCCCGGGCCGCCTCTACGCCTCGCCGTCCGGCTTTTTCCGCTGCGCGTGCTTTCTGCGCGCTTCTTCCTTCGCGCTGACATACGCCGTGATGACCGCGTCGAAAAAGGCGTCCTTATCCTCCTGCGAGAATTCGCCGCCCGCGAAGAAAGCGCTGTTCCGGTCCAGCAGTTCCGCGGCTTCCCTGGCACCCTTCGCACCGAAACGCTCCCGCGCGGTCCGGATGCCGTCCTCCCGCGCGCGTCCCTCCTGCGGGTCGTCGCACCCGTCGTCCGTCAGGTACAGCACCGTCACGTCCAGCGCTTCCGCCAGCTTGCGCAGCACGTCCTTCCGGGGAAGGGAAGCGCCGCTTTCATACGCAAACAGGGAACGGCGCGAGATCCCCGCCTTCTCCGCAAGCTCCGTCCGGTTCATCCGCGCGCGCTGCCGCGCTTCCTTCAGCTTTTCCGGAAAACGTTCCATCCTGCCCTCCCGAAAATGAGAAGTTTGTTATATTATAATTCCCATTTTGAGCTATGTCAACCCGATTCCCGGAGTTGCTGCACTCATAAGTTCTCAACAACCTTACCGTGTTTCCTCGTGTTTCTTTTTTCTTGCCAGCTGCAGAATATCTTTCAGATTGCTTTCCCGCAGTACATTGGGATACTTTTTCTCAAACGCCGTCAGTAAGTCCTTCGCCTCCAGTTCGGCATTTCTGTATTTCTGATAAACCGCAAAGGCATCCGGCAGAGCGAGTACCCGTTCCAGAAACTGCTTCGTATCAGGTTCGATTACAGACCAGGAGCCATACAATTCACAAACTGCGCGATCAATCTGTTCCAACGTGAGCGGGTTGTTTTTATGCTGATGTTCACCTACAATGCCTGCAATATCAGAAAGGTCATTCTTATATTGCCGTGCTGACACCATTTTCATGGCGATCAGATACTCGCCCGTTACGGTTCGCACGGACAGAATGCCCGAAAAAGTCTTGTAGTATTTTGAAAACTGAATCAGCTTCGGCGTGAAGGATCTGGTATGCCGGAAATCAGTGTTCAGCCAGCCGAAGGGCAGCTGATATTCATCGCCGACACACCGGATCGCATCATTCATGGCAGAGGAATCATTGATGATGGCATCCATGTCATATGTCATTTCCCGAAAACCATAGGTTGCCAGGATAGCGGCACCACCGATCAGGATGATTTCAGCGGGCGTATCTTTACCGCCCATTTTCTTATAGGCTTTCGCCAATTCGCGCAGGTAAAAGTCGATGTTTTCTGTGGTAAAAAACCGCTCAGACAACATTCCTCACCTCGCTTTCAATGATATTGAACCGCCTGAATTCAGGAATTGCCTGCTGCATACTGGCTTTCATCCGTCGCTGATCGTTGCTGATGGCATCTGCGATAACAACACTGAACGGATAAAGCGGGGCCTGCAGCCTCATCTGACGGAGATCGTCATAATCGTTACAGAGCGGGAGGCTGTTCTCACGAGACAGATAATCCACCATCGCCAGCAGGTATAAACATTCCGCATGCCATCCCTGATCTGCATATTGACGAATGATGCCGCTTTCCAGGGTTTGGATGATAAAATCCAGATCACCCAGATCCTTAACCTGATGACATACATTGCTTTTGAACACATCGAAGGTGCTTCTTTGCATGGATTGTGATTCCATTTGTTCAGCAATCAGGTCTTCCATGCTTACGCCCAATACACGAGCAATCCTGTACAGCGTTTCTGCAGAGCACTTTTCGATCTTTGCTTTGCCGCTGCAAATATCGCTGACAGTAGCATAGGGCAATCCTGCCGATTTTGCCAGACGGTATTGCGTCATGTTTCTTTGCGCCAAAAACGCATTGATTTTCATGTTCACACCTCCTCATTCGCATTATATCGGTTTACCGAAATATTGTCAATGGCAATGACAGGAACTGAAACAGGAAAAAACTATTCCGCCGCGCTATCGACAATCAGATAAAGGCCATTTCAGGCGAAAAATGCCGAGCCCTTCCGGATTGAATTCACAGATGTCGGCAAAACCATTCCGCTGATCGCCGCATGCCCGTTCCCCGGCCGGCCCGATCCGGACAGGAAGCTCCCATCTTTCTGTCCGGCTGCTTTTTGAGAAATTATTTTTCAAAACTTCCCATTTTCGCTTGACGGCACGCATCATGCCTGCTACAATGTGCATCGTCGGAATTGGGAAGTTTATAATTAT
>CADBNX010000223.1 GCA_902796115.1 uncultured Eubacteriales bacterium | reverse complement strand
GCGTCGGAGGTGCCGGTGAGGCACCGCAGGCAGGATAAAAAAGAGAACCGGAAAAAAGGCTTTTTCCATCAGGTGAACACGCTGCTTTCATCGGATGACGATCAGCAGGTGATTGACGGGCTTCCTCCGATCAGGGATAAGCGTGAAGCGTTCAGGGAAGCGGTATATCCGGAAAGGAAGGAACCATACCAGTGACGGACGGGTATTCTCCGCCGCGGCAGTTTCTGCGGCGGATGCAGGACCGCCTCGGAGCGGAGTTTGCATCCTTCCTGCATGCGTATGACTGTCCGTACTGCAGGGGAATCAGAATGCGCGATGCCGGGATGGCTTTCCCGCCCGAATGCGGTGAACCTGTGCCATGGGCCGCAGAGGGACGGTATCTTTCCCCGGAAAGTCTGCTTGGCGCGGGCGCCCGGCATGAAGCCGGCGCTTTTTATCTGCAGGAACCCAGTGCCATGGCGCCGGCCGCCGCGCTGGATCCGCAGCCGGGAGAGTGCGTGCTGGATCTGTGTGCGGCTCCGGGAGGAAAGAGCACGCAGATCGCGGAAAGGATGCGGGGAAGGGGCGTGCTGGTTTCCAACGAACCCTACTATGCCAGAGCCAGGATCCTTTCCGGAAACATCGAAAGAATGGGGATCCGGAACGCGATCGTGACCTGCAGTAAGCCGGAGGAAATCGGTTCCGGATGGAACGGCTGTTTCGACCGGATCCTGGTGGATGCGCCTTGCTCGGGAGAAGGCATGTTCCGCAGGCATCCGGAAACCGTGCTGCAGTGGACGGAGGAAGCCGGAGAAATCTGTGCCGCAAGGCAGAAGAGGATCCTGATTGAGGCGGTGCGGATGCTCAGACCGGGAGGGATTCTGGTGTATTCCACCTGCACGTTCAATCCGGCTGAGAATGAAGACGTCGTGAACTGGTGCCTGCGTGAAACCGGAGAACTTACGTCTGTGCCGTTCACCCTGGGCGGAATCGAAGCGTGCGGCGGGATGATGTACTTATGGCCGCATCGCATTCGGGGCGAAGGCCATTTCCTGGCAAAAATGATGAAAACCGGAGACGGACCGGCGATCCGGAGAGCGCGTGCGGAACGGGAAAATACGAAGAAGAGAATACCGAAGGAACTGTCGGCGTTCATGCGGGAACTGTTTCCGGAGGCGGAGGTGGAGAGGGCCATATGCGGACCGGGGGGCTGCCTGATCCCTCCTGAGATCGAGCCGCCGCTTGAGGGAGTCCGGGTGCTGCGGCGCGGCGTGCATCTGGGGCAGACAGGCAGCAGCTGCTTTTTCCCGGATCACGCGCTGTCCCACGCCTGGCCCTGTGAAAAGAAATTCGATGTCGGGACGGCCGAAGCCGCGGCGTATCTGCGGGGAGAACCCCTGATCTGCCCCGCGGACTTGCAAGGATATTATACCGTGTGTTATCATCAGGAAGCGCTCGGATGGGGAAAAGCATCCGGGGGCGTGATGAAGAACCATTATCCCAAAGGGATGAGGAAAGCCCATGTACAGACGGAGGAATGAGCATGGAACCGAGGATCGGACTGAGTACCTACTCGCTTGAAAGCGAATTGAAAAACGGCAGGATGTCCCTGAAGGACGTGATCGAGTTTGCGGCGGAAATCGGAGCGGATTGTTTGGAGGCGGTTCCTTTTTCCTATCGTTTTACGGATGAGCTGCAGCCGGACGGACTGGATCACCGGTTGATCCGGGATTGCCGGAAATGGACCGCGGATGCAGGGGTCCCGCTTTGCAATTACTCCGTACTGGCGGATTTCTGCAAGGAAGGAGATGCCCTGAAGGCGGAAATCGCAAGGGTGTGCCGCGAAGTGGACGTTGCCGCGGAACTTGGACTTGATCAGATGCGGCATGACGTGTGTTCTTTCAGGCGCCCGCATCTGGAAAACACGGCGGAGTTTTTTGAAAAATGGCTGCCCGTCATGGCTGAATCCGCGGAGCAGGTTTCGCTTTACGCGAAAAAGCGGGGAGTGCTTACCCTGATCGAGAATCACGGCTTTTTCGCGAACGGAGTCGACCGCGTCAGCAGGATCATCGATCGGGTGCAGGGCGGAAATTACGGCCTTCTGCTTGATATCGGAAATGTGACCTGCGTGGACGAGGATCCCACGGTCGCGGCTTCTCAGCTTGCGCCGCGCTGCAGGATGGTTCATCTGAAAGACTTCTATATCCGCAGGCGGGATCCGGGAGACAGCCATCTGTTCGACTGTGAAGGAACCTGGTTCCGCAGCCGCGGCGGAAAATATCTGCGCGGCGCGATTTTCGCGCAGGGCGATCTGGATATTCCCGCCATCCTTTCAACGCTGAAACAGAACGGTTATCATGGATCGATGGTGATCGAATTCGAAGGGATGGAAGACGCCAGATACGCGTCCGCGGTGGGACTTGCCAACGCAAGGCGGATCTGGCAGGAAGCTCCGGACCGTGAATGAAGCGAATTTTACAAAGATTTAACTTGATAAATCCGTTCTTTTACGGGATAATACTGTCCGGATCCCGAAAATGGGCGGATCTTCCTGATTATCGGAGAGGGTAGAGGTTCCCGCATGCCAAGGCAACGAAAAAGAAGCCGTTTTTTGCTGATTGCCATGATTCTTGTCTGCACCATGGTTCAGGAAGCCTGCGCTTCCGAAATCCTGTACAGTGCGATCGTGACAAGGAATTTTCCCAGGAGCTATACCAATGTGTATACCGCGATGGATACGGACAGCGAGATCATCGCGACCTATCATGCCGGGAGAGAACTGAAAATCACCGCGGTGTATCCCTATTGGGTGGAAATCGCGCTTGACGACGGCAGAACGGGCTATGTGATCCGTCAGCGGGTGGATTATGTGACCCCGGTCGACCGGAAAAACACGCCCCCCTACGGCGTTGAAGTGAACCGGTATTATGCCGTGGTGAACAATGATATACGGATCCACGAAGAAAAAAGCCGGGATAGTTCGGTACTGACGACGCTGACGCGCGGCGCGCGGTTTTCCTTTATCGGGTTTGAGGACGGCTGGGCAAAGCTGATCTTCAAAAGACAGTACGGCTATGTGCATTCCGACGATCTGGAAAACGTCTTCCGGGTCAACGAATCCGCGGAACAGGTCACGGATTTCAATGAACCGATTGCCGTATATACGTCGTTCTACGATGACAATCCGAGCAGGATTCACAATCTTGCCAGATGCTGCACAAGGCTGAACCGGGTGATGCAGTACAGGGAAGTGCTGAACTTCAACCAGTCGGTCGGGCCGTTCAATAAAACGAACGGGTACATGGAGGCTCCGATCCTGATCGACGGAGAAACAAAACGGGGTTACGGCGGGGGAAGCTGCCAGGTTTCAAGTACGCTGTACAATGTGGCGCTCCAGCTTCCGGGGATCACCATTGTGGAGCGGAATCCGCACGGCGCAAGCGGTGCGAAGTATCTGCCGCACGGAATGGACGCCTCTTCCGGCGATCTGAATTTCATCATCCGCAATGATTTCCGTTTCCCGGTCCGGATCGAAGGTTCCGTTCATGATTTTGCCCTGTTCATCGCGATTTATCGGGTACAGGAAAACTGAAGAAAGCTGCGGGAAGAAAAATGAGTATTGCGGGATTGCGTCGAAGCGTGGGGTTGATCAGACGGATAACGGCCGTGTTGACGGCAGCGATGATTCTGTTCGCATCTGCGTTTTTTTGCCTGGCGGAGGAAGAAAAACGCCCCGCCGCGGCACCCTGGACGGGAGTGACTTCAACTGCCTGCAGGATCTACAGCAGTCCGGAGGACGAATCCGCGATCGGAAGGATCCCGGAAGGAAAACGCTTTCGGCTGTATGCAGCGTATCCGTCCTGGGCATACGTGGAGTATGACAATATTTTCGGATATATCAGGCGCTCGTGCATTGATCACGCGGATCCGGTCGATGCGACGGTTACGCCGCCTTACGGGGTGGATTTTTATCAGTATACCGGTATCGTGCGGAATGAGGCGGAAGTAAAAAGCGAACCGGGGGGCGGAGAAACGCTGATTACGCTCTGTGAGGGAGCGAGAGTCGCGTTCATCGGGATCGAGGAAGGCTGGGGCAAACTGATCTTCAAACGTCAGTACGGTTATATCGATACGAATCTGCTTTCGGAAATCATTCCGACTTATGACCGGCCGGAGGCGGCGGAATGCGATCAGCCCATCGCGGCATTCGTGTCGTTTTACAAAATCACGGACGACGAAGCGAATATCGGAAGAATGGCGAATATTGCCGTCGCGTGCGAAAAGCTTTCCGCGATGGTTTTTTATCCCGGTTCCATACTGGATTTCAATGCGCAGGTAGGTCCCTATACGCAGGCGAACGGGTATCACAAAGCGATCGTGCTGGTGGACGGGGGAACATCCATCAATTACGGCGGCGGAACCTGTCAGGTGTCCAGCACGCTGTATAACGCGGTGCTTCAGCTTCCGGGACTCACCGTGACCCAGCGCCGCGCGCACGGCCCGAGCGGAGCGAGCTACCTGCCGCACGGCGTGGACGCGGCGGTGGGAAACAAGGAACTGAATTTCAAATTCCGGAACGATTATCCGTTCCCGGTGCGTATCGACGCTTCCAGCCAGGACGGAGCGCTGTATATTTCGATTTACAAAGTCGGGAAAGCTGAGGAGAATCGCGTATGATTGGGTTTGATCACGAAAAATACACGCAGATGCAGTCCGAAAGGATCCTTGAAAGAATCGGGGAATTCGGCGGGAAACTGTATCTGGAACTGGGCGGAAAGCTGTTTGACGATTATCACGCTTCCAGGGTGCTGCCGGGCTTCCGGCCGGACAGCAAGATCGCCATGCTGATGAAAATGAAGGACCAGTGCGAGCTGCTGGTATCCATCAGCGCCGATGATATCGAGAAAAGCAAGGTGCGGGGCGACCTGGGCATCACCTATGACGCGGACGCGCTTCGGCTGATCGACGCGTTCCGGGGAATCGGCATGACCGTAACGGGCGTTGTGATCACCAGATTTGCCTACCAGAAGGCGGCCGTTACCTTCCAGACCAAGCTTGAAAAACTCGGAGTAAGCGTGTGGCGGCATTATCCGATCGAAGGATACCCGTACAATGTGGAACATATTGTCAGCCCCGACGGATTCGGAAAGAACGAGTATGTTCAGACGACCCGTCCGCTGGTGCTCGTTACGGCGCCGGGACCCGGAAGCGGCAAGATGGCGGTGTGCCTGAGCCAGCTGTATCAGGACAATCTGCACGGCATCAAATCGGGATACGCGAAATTTGAGACTTTTCCCATCTGGAACCTGCCCCTGAAGCATCCGGTGAATATGGCGTACGAAGCTGCTACGGCCGATATCGCGGATGTGAACATGATCGATCCGTTCCATCTGGAAGCTTACGGAGTGACGACCGTGAACTACAACCGGGATATCGAGATCTTCCCGGTTCTGCGTACCCTCTTTACCAGAATACTCGGCACCTCACCCTACCAGTCTCCTACGGATATGGGCGTCAACATGGTGGGTTACTGCATCACGGATGACGAGGTATGCAGGAACGCCGCCGCGCAGGAAATCATACGGCGTTTTTACCAGGCGAAGTGCCGGGTGCTGCAGGGAAACACACAGCCGTCCGAGGAAGAAAAGATCGCGCTTCTGATGAGACAGATGAACCTGACGGACGAAGCGAGGCCTGTCATCGGTGCGGCACGGATCCGCGCGGAAGTGACCAAGAATCCTGCGCTTTCGATCCAGCTTGAGGACGGGACGATCGTTACCGGAAAGACTTCGGATCTGCTCGGTCCGTCCGCGGCCGCGATGCTGAACGCGGTGAAGTATCTCGGCGGGATCCCCAAGGAACAGCATCTGATATCTCCCAGGGTCCTCGAGCCGATCCAGCGCCTGAAATGCGAATACCTCGGAAACCATAACCCGAGACTGCATACGGACGAAGTCCTGCTTGCGCTCGCGATCTGCGCGGCGGAGGATGAAAGCGCCGCGCACGCCATGAATATGCTGCCGAAGCTGCGGGACATGGAAGCGCACTCCACCGTGATCCTTCCGCAGGTGGACGAAAACGTGTACAAACGCCTCGGTATCCGCGTGACGATGGACGCGCAGTATCAGGTGAAGAAGCTCTATCACCACGCGTAGCGCGGATGCCCCGTCGGGAGAGATGACGATGAAAAGAACACTGATTTTTTTGCTTTGCGCGCTGCTGATCCAAACCTGCGCGTGTGCGGAGTTTTCTCCACAGCTGGACCGGATCGCTTCGGATTATCGGGAAGGGGCGTGTGTCCGGGCGGAGATCCGGGTTTCGATCGATGCGATCGGAAACTCGGACAGTGTTGCGGAGATCCTCAATTCCTGGCTCGCCGGCTCGTCGATCCGCCTGGCATCGTTCAGGCCGGACGCGGATCTGGCAGTATCAGAGG